>DALYYK010000013.1:1512-16295 GCA_031983305.1 Candidatus Fimivivens sp.
CAACGAATACGACCGGGACTACCTGACCAAGTTGGGATACCATTATTTCTGATAGCATCTAAAACACCGTAAAAAAGGAGAAACGCCATGCCACAGTCGGTAAAGCTGAGCAAATCTGAATACGCGCGCCGCTATGATGATCTTGCCGAGGCGCTTTACAGGCTGGCGCTCTACCTGCTCGGCGACGCGGCCGAAGCCCGCTACGCCATGGCGGAGGTTTTTGTCGAGGGCTATGCCGCCCATGCGGGGCAGAGCTTTGAACAGCGGATGCTGGCAACGCTGTGGCAGGCGGTCAAGGCGTGTGAGCCGGTCTACGGCGAGGCTTATCACCGCAACATGCGCGAAGCGGTGGCGCTGCCGCCCGACGACGCCGACAGCGTCCGACTCTTTGACATGTTGGGTCAAATGGCGCTCTTTGAGCGGGCGGTGCTGCTGCTGTCGGTGTTGCAGCGCCAGCCGGTTGATACCGTCGCATGGCTGCTCGATTGCCCGACGGAAGAGGTAAGCCGGGCGCTCAAGCAGCTTTGCGGTCAGGTGCGCCGCACCATGGCGGCATAACAGAAGCACAGTCTTTCACCCATAGTGGGCGAGAGGCTGTGCTTCTTCTTTGCACTTTACGGTGACAATATACTGTGTTAAAATGTTATAAAATGGATTCGTGCTATAATAGCCGTAAGACGGTTATTATACGCTTGATTATAATTGACCGCCTACGGCGATGCAATTATAATACTCCCGCTTACGTGCTTGGTATAATATTTGCGAATGGGAGAAAGCCGGACATGAAAAACAAGAACCGTTTTAATCGGCAAGAGCGGGATGAGGCCCATAGTGACGACAAAATAAGCCCTGTCGTTTTTGGCATGCTATGGGGCACCGGTCTGGGCAGCGCCATAGCCAGCATATTATTCAATAATATGCTGGCAGGCATTATTATTGGGGTGTGCTTAGGGGTAACTGCGGGCGTTATAATGAGTTTAAGCGGCGGTCGGTGATTGTTGCATTTTTAAAAGGGTTACTCAAAATAACAAGGCTGTGGCAGAATGTCTGTTGAGGTATTCTGCCCCGGCCTTTTTGGCGTTTGGAAAAGCCGGCCGCAAACGGGGGTTATTAGAACAGCGGCGCGAACGGGCGCAGCACAGTCGCCACGGCGCGCTGCCAGAACGGATAGCGCCGGGTATCGCCATAAGTCACCTCTCGGCAGCAGGCCAACGTTTCCTGCATATCCCTCAAAACGCTTTTGACCGCCGTGCTGCCATAAAGACAGACCGCGCACTCAAAATGCAGATAAAAGCTGCGGAAATCGAGGTTGGTGGTGCCGACCATAGCGGTGATATCGTCGCTGACCAACTGCTTTGCGTGGATAAATCCGGGCTGATATTCAAAAATGCGCACACCGTACCGCAGCAGCGCCCCGTAATAGCTGCGCGAAATGGCGTGGACATACCATTTGTCCGGCACGCCCGGCGTGATGATGCGCACATCTACCCCCGAGAGCGCCGCCGTGCCCAACGCCAGCACCATTTCATGTCCGATCACGAGATAGGGCGTGGTGATATAAATATATTTTGTCGCGCGCGAGATAGCCTGCAAACAGAAGGTCTCGGCGACATAGAGGTTATCCAGGGGGCTGTCGCCGAACGCCTGCACAAATCCGTCGCTTTGACAGGTGACGGTAGGCACAAAAGGCGAGCAGTCCTCGAGCTGTTCTTCGTTTGCAAAGCCCCACAGCCCCAAAAACAGCAGCGTCAGATTCCAGACGCCGTGACCCTTGAGCAGCACACCGGAATCCTTCCAGTGGGCGCAGCGGGGCAGCCGGTTGATATATTCGTCGGCGAGGTTTGCACCGCCACAAAATCCGACATTGCCGTCGATGATACAGAGCTTTCGGTGGTCGCGGTAGTTCATCGAGGCGTTTAGGTGGACGCGGCAGGGATTAAAGACCGTCACCTCAATGCCCTTTTCGCGCAGTATTTTCTCGTAACGGCGCGGCAGCCGGTTGATGGTGCCCACGTCGTCATACATCAGCCGCACGAGCACCCCAGCGCGCACCTTCTTTTCGAGTATTGCGAGAATGCGATCCCACAGCAGGCCGGGGGCAATGATAAAATACTCCAAAAATATAAATTTTTCGGCGGTCTCAAGCTCCTGACACATGCGCTCGAACAGCGTGCTGCCGGAGGGGAAGAACTCACAGGCTGTGTGTGGCCATGCCGCAAAGCCGGTACAGTTTTTCAGATAAACGCTCTGCGTCGCCAGGTACTTATCGAACATCATCAGCGCGGTGCCGTTGCCCGAATCCATGCACACCGGAGACAGGCTTTGCTGATAATAGGAGATCAACTGCCGTTTTAAACGCCGAGGCAGACGCTTGTTGCCCATCAGCAGGTATATCGTACCGCCCAAAATGGGCACCATGAGTATCAGAACCACCCAAGCCAATTTATAATAAGGGTTGTCGTGCTTTGAGACGATGTATAAAACCGCGGTTACGCTCATCATGTGCAGCAGCAGCGTCAGCGCGGGGGAACGCCGGGCCATCAGCCAGATGGCGCAAAAAAGCAGTGCCGCTTCCAAGAGGACAAAAGCCGGCAGCAGCAGGGCGCGGCTGCACAGCAGACGTGTCAGACGTGGCTTCATAAAGTCTCCTTACATGATTGCAAATTTAACGTTGTCGCAGTATACTAAAATTTGTATAAAATAAAAAGTGCAGAGAAAATAAAGGGAGAGACCCGCATGGTGACCTATGAAGAAGTTTCTAACAGCGGAGAAATTAAAGCTTATATCCGGCAGGCCGACGCGTCGCTTTTAAGCATGGGCTATACCGAGCACAGCTTTGCGCATGTGGTGCGCACCGCCACCGTGACGCAGAACATACTGACCGATTTGGGTTACGATGCCCGCACCATCGAGCTTGCTAAAATCGCGGGCTTTATGCACGATATCGGCAACGTGGTCAACCGCATCGACCACGCGCAGTCGGGCGCGGTTATGGCCTTTCGTATCCTCGACAAAATGGGTATGGAGCCCTCGGAGGTTGCGCAGGTGGTGTCGGCCATCGGCAACCACGACGAGCATACCGCCCACCCGGTCAACGCGCTGGCCGCCGCGCTGATTCTTGCAGACAAAAGCGACGTTCGCCGCTCGCGCGTGCGCAACCGCGACATCGCGAGCTTTGATATTCACGACCGCGTCAACTACTCGGTCGAACAGTCGTCGCTTAAAATCGACAAGCAGGCGCGCACCGTCACGCTGGTGCTGACCATCGACTCGAAGGTGAGCACCCTCGCCGATTATTTTGAGATTTTTCTTGAGCGCATGCTGCTCTGCCGCAAGGCGGCCAAATTTTTCGATTTTCAGTTCCATTTAAGCATCAACGGCGTCGCGATGATGTAAAATACGCCATTAACTTACTTTAACCAAATTGAAAGACGCTATTCCGCCACGGGAAAAAGACGGCGAAGGATTTTTACCGTTGCCGCTACAATAAACACAGCCGCCATACGACCCTATGGGGGCGCATGGCGGCTGAATTTTTGCTAAGCGTATGGAACGCTTTGGAGGCTATGGAACACGCTTAAACGGCGTTTTGCCGCGCGCGCCATTCAAGATAATCTTCGGGCAGCTGATCTTCGCCCCTTTTCTGTGTGTGTATCTGAAGCTGCTGTTCGGTCAAGGGGTCAAACGTGTCGGCGTTCACAGCAATCTCATACATGCCGTTTTTATCGGCGTAGATGAATTGGATACCGGTAAAATGATAATCCACGCCCATGAGGTCGATGATTTTTTTGGCGATTTGGGCGGGCGCTTTTTGGCTTTCCTCCTCGGTTAGGTCCGCCGTGCTGTAGACGCTCAGCACATAGAGCCGCTGCGCTTTTTTCGTGTAGTCGTCGGCGTTCAATAACGTCCACACCATAATGGAATCGGGCAGCGTCAGCTCGGGCGAAAACTGCCCGATGACAGCGCGGCGGTAGTCCTGCTGCGCTGCCCGCCCGATCGACTCGCTGAGTGCGCCGTCATAAATGGTGTTTTGCCACAGACTGTAGTTTAGCGTGCCGTCGTTGTCCAAATTCGCAAAATAGCCGCTGTTATACCAGTCATGACGCACATTCTCGATCGAGACACCGGGCATTTGAGTACGGACATAGGCCGATAAGCGGTGCCGCGCGATCAGAATGCCCGCGATGGGAACGTACTGGGTGCCGTAGCAGAGCAGAAGGCCAAAGCCGACGATGATCGCCAGCAGCGACCGGCGCAGGCATTTGCTGATAAGCTCCTTGCGGGCCTCGGTCATACGAATTCCCCCTTTAGGCAAAACACTTCGTGGAATTTTATTCCGACACGAGAATGCCCGCCTCTTTAAGCGCCGCCCTCACGCGCTCAAAGCAGGCGGCATCGGGGCAGCGCAGCGTGTGCAGGTGAATGCCGCCGGTTAAGAGCGACAGCGGAGAAGCCTCCGATTCGGCCAGCGTTTTGACAAAGCGGTCGGCTTCAAAGCGCGAGCTGACCTGTAGCTGCCCTGTGATCTGGCCGTAGATCGGGTGCTCGACCATAACATCCCGCACCGTCGCGCCGTGATCCACCACAATATAGAGCTCTTTAAGCAGCTGCTCGGCGTTCTCGTGACGGCAGGCGATGGTGTAATCCTGTGCGGTGCTGTCGGCCATCGGCTCCATCAGATAGCCACGCGGCGTCGCGAGCACCGGCGCGCCCGAGGCGCGCAGCAGCGCGATATCGCTGACGATAATCTGCCGGCTGACGCGGAATTTGTCGGCCAGTGCCGAGGCACTGACCGGCTCGGTTGTCTGCTCTAAAAGCTGTGCGAGACTGCGGCGACGCGAGGCCGCGCCCAGCCGCGACAGGCGGTCTGAGACAGCCGTTCGCTTGAGGCCGGTTTCCTGCGCATCGGCCATATAGCCGTTTTCAGTCTGACGCAGCATATCCCCCTCGCCGACGCCTGCCGGCAGCGCCGACAGGGCAATGCGGTGAGGCTGTTGCTGCTCGTCGATGCAGACGGCAAAGCCGCCTTCAATGCGGTCGATGGATAAGCGCATTTTAAGCCGCCTCCTTTGCGCTGATTGCGTCGTCGATGTTGTTGGCGTGAATCCAGATGGCGTTTCCGTCGGTCGAAAAGGTTACGGCGCCGTTTAAATCGGTGCGGTAAACCGGCCCAAATACCGAGAGCCGGGTCAGCGCTTTTTGATTAGGCAGGTTGTAGGAATTATCCCGCCCGCAGGAGATGACGGTGGCGACAGGGCCGACCGCGTTTAAAAACTCCTGCTTATTAGAAGTGTTGCTGCCGTGGTGCCCCGCCACAAAAATATCGGCCGAGACCGGCGCGCTGTTTTGCAGCAGCGCGCGTTCCACCGCTGCTTCACCGTCGCCGGTGATCAGAAACGACGCGTCGCCCGCGTCGATGCGCAGGCAGAGCGAGGTATCGTTTAGGTCGTCGGGATCGGGCACGAAGGCGTCGAGCAGCCGCAGTGTGACGTTCTCGCCCAGTGGCTCGGTGCGGGGCGCGACCGGCTGAATCACTTCGCAGCCGTTTGCCTCCAGCGCGTCCAAAAAGCTTTCAAAGGTGCTGTTGGTGGGCATCAGTTTGTCAGGGACGGCGGGCATCCAAAGCGTGTCGACCTTGTAATTTTCAAGCACCGCGATCAGGCCGCCGAAATGGTCGGTGTGCGGGTGAGTCATGACGATTAAATCAAGCCGCGAAACCCCTGCTGCGTCGAGCGCGTCGCATACAGTCTGGGAGGCCGAGCGCTCGCCGCCGTCGATCAGCACGGCATGGCCGCCATTTTCGCCCTCGGTGCGCAGCAAGAGGCCGCTGCCCTGCCCGACGTCGAGCACCTGTACCTCGGCAATCACATTCTCAGCCAGCGCGGGTACGACCTTATGCGCGGGCCGGTATTCGGTCTGATACCACGAAACGACGCTGATTAGAATAATAACCGCCAGCGCCAGCGGGGAGAGGCGCTGTTGCTTACTTGATTTGCGCCTTTTTGTCTGCTTCATCGTCCGCCCCCGGGTCTGGCATTGGTGGCGCGGCGTGGCGGCTTAGCACGGCCGCCTTTACGCTGCGGCCCCTTCATCTGCGCGGTGGCGCGCTCGGCCAGCTTCTGCTGGTACTGCCGGTCGGGTGTGACAAGGCAGTCCGGCCCGGTGCCGATCAGGTCGGTGCGGCGAATCTCTTCGAGCGCCTCGATAACCGTTCGGCGATTTTCGGGTTTAAAATATTGCAGCAGCGCGCGCTGGCGCTGTTTCTCGCGGTCGGTTTTGGGGACGTATATTTCCTTGCCGGTCATCGGGTCGACGCCGGTGTAGAACATGCAGGTCGAAATGGTGCCCGGCGTGGGGTAAAAATCCTGCACCTGTTCGGGTTTCATGCGGTTTCGCTTCAGGAACAGCGACAGTTCCACCGCGTCTCGGATGGTGCTGCCCGGGTGGGAGCTCATAAGGTAGGGGACAAGGTACTGCTCCTTGCCCGCCTGCTTGGTGCACTGGTAAAACTTTTTGACAAACCGTTCGTAGACCTCGACATGCGGCTTGCCCATCGCGTCGAGCACAGCGTCGCTGCAATGCTCGGGTGCGACCTTGAGCTGCCCGCTGATGTGGTTGGCGACCATCTCTTTTAAAAACGTGTCGTCCTTGTCGAGCAGCATGTAATCAAAGCGCAGTCCTGAGCGCACAAACACCTTTTTGACACCCTTAATGGCCCGCAGACGGCGCAGCAGCTCAAGATATTCGCTGTGGTCGACCCGAACGGCGGGGCAGGCGGTGCTGCCGAGGCATTTTTTGTCCTTGCACATCCCCAGTGTCTCCTGCTTTTTGCAGGACGGGTAGCGGAAGTTCGCCGTCGGGCCGCCCACGTCGTGGATATAGCCCTTAAAGCGCGGATTTTTGACAAAGCGCTCGGCCTCTTCCATGACCGAATCGATGCTGCGCGACACGATCTGACGCCCCTGGTGGACGGCGATCGAGCAGAAATTGCAGTGGCCGAAGCAGCCGCGGTTGTGCATAATCGAAAATTCGACCTCTTCAATCGCCTTGACGCCGCCGAGCGCCTCATAGCTCGGGTGATAGGTGCGCGCAAAGGGCAGTGTGAAGACGGCGTCGAGCGCCTCGCGCGAGAGAAGCGGCATCGGCGGGTTCTGCAACACATAGCGGTCGCCGTGCTTTTGCAGCACGGGGTGGCCGGTCACGGCGTCCTGTTCATCGAGCCAGAGCTTAAAGGCGCGCACATAGGCGGCCTTATCGTTGGCCACCTTCTCAAACGAAGGGCAGCTTATGGTTCCGTTGGGGATCTGATCGGGCGTAACATAGCACACAGTGCCGCGAATATCGGTCAGCGCCTCAATCGGCTCGCCCGCGGCAAGTCGGGCGGCGATGATCTCGGTCTGGCGCTCGCCCATGCCGTACGAGACCAGATCCGCGCCCGCATCGACCAGAATCGAGGGCAGCACACGATCGGCCCAGTAGTCGTAATGGGCAAAGCGGCGCAGGGACGCCTCAATGCCGCCCAGAATGACCGGGCAGTCGGGGTAGGCGGCCTTAGCCGCGCGCGAATAAACCGTCGCGGCGCGGTCGGGGCGGCGGTTTTGCGCATCGGTGGGGGAGTAGGCGTCTTGCGCACGGCGGCGCTTGGCGACGGTGTAGTTCGATACCATCGAGTCGATGTTGCCCGCCGTGATCATAAAGGCATATTTTGGCCTGCCGAAGCGCTTAAATGCCTCGGGGTCGTTTAGATCGGGCTGCGAGAGCATCGCAACGCGGTAGCCCAGCCGCTCGAGCAGGCGCGAGATGATCGCGATGCCAAAGCTGGGGTGGTCGACATAGGCGTCGCCGGTCACGCAGACAAAATCCGCCTGTTGCCAGCCGCGCGCCTGTATTTCTTCAATTGTAACGGGGAGAAAACGATAATCCATGTAGTCCTCTCTTTGTACCATGAACGCCAAGCGAATGGTATCATCGGCCATCACCGCAGGCGGGCCGTTTTTAGTAGATTTAAATGTGCCTCCTATTGGCAATGCGCCAATTAAAAATATCTTGAGACATTTTTAATATGTTATTGACCGGTTTCGGCCATTCGGTTTAGCTTCATATCAATCCAACGCTCTTTTGAGATAAGCACCGCGCGGGGCTTTGAGCCCTCGTACGGGCCAATAATCCCGCGCCCTTCCATCTCGTCGATGATGCGGGCGGCACGCGCGTAACCCAGTTTCAGCTTGCGCTGCAACAGCGAGGTCGAGGCCATGCCCGCTTCGATAACGCATTCGATCGCGGGGGCGAGCATCTCGTCTTCGTCGCCGCCCTCCTCGGAGGAAGCGCCCGACGCATTGCCTTTGCCGACCGGCGTGTGCTTGTCAATCTCTTCGAGCACCTGATTGTCATATTGCGGCGCGCCCGCGCTGTTGATGTAGGTGACGACCCGCTCAATCTCCTCGTCTGAGACAAAGCAGCCCTGCACGCGGGTCGGCTTTGACGCGCCGACCGGCGAGAACAGCATGTCGCCCATGCCTAACAGCTTCTCGGCGCCGCCCATGTCGAGGATGGTTCGCGAGTCGATCTGGGACGATACCGCAAACGCGATGCGGGACGGAATATTCGCCTTGATGACACCGGTGATGACGTCGACCGACGGGCGCTGCGTCGCGATGATTAGATGCATGCCTGCCGCGCGCGCCATCTGGGCTAAGCGGCAGATGGAATCCTCGACCTCGGACGGGGCGGCCATCATCAGATCAGCCAGCTCGTCCACGACGATGATGTAATGTGGTAATCTCGATAGCTGGGGCGGTGCGGTATCGCTTTCCGCGGGCGGATTGGCTGCCATATTTTCAACAACGCGGTTGAACGACTCGATGTCGCGCACATTATGCGCCGCAAACAGCTTATAGCGGTTGAGCATTTCGGCGACGGCCCAACCCAGCGCGCCGGCGGCCTTCTTCGGATCGGTGACGACCGGGATGACCAAATGCGGCAGGCCGTTATAAACGCCGAGCTCGACGACCTTGGGGTCAATGAGCAGCAGCTTGACCTCGTCAGGCTTGGCCTTGAATAAAATGCTCATGATAATGGAGTTGATGCAAACCGATTTGCCCGAGCCGGTCGCGCCCGCGATGAGCAGGTGCGGCATCTTGGCGATGTTCGCGAGCATCAGGTTACCCGAAATATCCCGTCCCAGCGCGACGGTGACCTTGCTTTTGGCGTCAGAAAATTCTGGCGCGTCGATGACCTCGCGCAGCGTTACCGGCGTGACCTTGCGGTTGGGCACCTCGATGCCCACGGCCGCTTTGTTCGGAATCGGCGCTTCGATGCGCACGCCCGCCGAAGCAAGATTTAAGGCGATATCGTCGGCGAGGTTGGTAATTCTAGAAATTTTAACGCCCGCCGAGGGCTGTAATTCGTATCGGGTGACAGCGGGCCCGCGCGAGATATCGATGATGCGGGTCTGCACGCCGAATGATTGCAGCGTGTCGACCAGCCGCTGCGCGTTCTGGCGCAGCTCGTCGGCGGTGACCTCTCCGGCGGCTGAGGCGGCGGGCTCGCGCAGCAGTGTGATTGGCGGCAGCAGATAAACGGGCGGCTCGGGCGGCGGCGCAAGGGGCGTGGGTTCCTCGGGCTTGGCCGGGGCGGGCTCGGCGGTCTTTTGCGCCTTGTGTGCCTGCACCTGTGCCACACGGCTGATGATATCCTCGATGATCAGCTGCTGCCCCTCCTCGTCGGGTACGACCGGCTCAATCGCGTCGCCGTTTGGCGTGACGGGGTGATTCTCCGACACCGGCAGATCAGCGGCAGCGGTGTTTAAGAGCTTTTCTTTGGCGCGCAGCACCTCAGGCGAGACGGCGTCTTCCACTGCGGCTTTTTTGCGCCGTTTCGGGGCGGGCACAGGGTCGTCTAGCGGAATATCAATAACCGGCCTTTCGGACGGACTGGCGGTTGCGGCGGACTGGGGTGCCGGCATGGCGTTTAGCAACTCATGATAGCCGTTTGAGAGCTTTTCGACCGGTTTTTTAGCCGAACGCAGCACGCCCGCAATTGTCGACCGCGTAATGATCATCGTCAGCAGGAACAAAAGCAGTGAGACGGCGATGCGGTCGCCCGGAGCACCCAGCTGCATGAGCGGCAGCCCGAACAGCGCCGCCGTAATGCCGCCGCCGCGTAGCGTCTGGCCGTCGGTATAGAGTTGGCGGGTAACCGCCGCCACCGTTTCTCCGTCCGGTTTTCCGGCGAGAAAAATCTGAAACGCCGCCGAGATCAGGCAGAGCAGCACGCCGGTCAGCGTGGCGCGGATCGGCAGATCATCGGCGAGCTTTTCAAACGAGGACATGACCGATATGTACACAAACACCGGGCCGATAAAGAAGGCCGACCACCCGAACAGTCCCAGCAGCACGTTGTGTGCCGTCAGCCAGCCCTCGCTGCCGCGCACAAACGACAGGGAGACAAACAACAGGCCGAGCGTAAACAGCACAACAGCCAGCATCTGGTTTTGCGCGCGCAGCTGTGCCTTTGTCTTGCGGGGAGATTTTTTTTTGCGTTTGGCAGCCAAGGCGGCGACCTCCTTACAGGTTTTTTATACGAAACTCCAACTTAAAATAGCAGTATAAGATGGGATGGAAAAAATTCATGAGACCTATGTTTCGCCTGCAAAAGCGAAACACCTGCACGATATAGACTTGTCATGTCCGATAAAAGCAACGGATATAGCAATTATTTCAACATGGCGATGACGGCGTTTTGCAGCGCGTGACCCGATATGCTGTCGTAGATGCCCGCCCCAAGCACAAAAATGCCGAGCACAAGCGTGTAATAGCCAAACCAGCGCAGCTTTTGCGAGGCGACAAGCCAGCGCACCATGCCGATGGCCATGAGGCCGAACACGACCGAGAAAATAAGGCCGATGATAATCACCGAGGCGGGGAGATTCAGCCCCCCGCCGATGATGGTCTTTGCGTCGAGCAGCAGCGCCGCACAGACGGCGGGAATACCCATAATAAACGAGAAATTGACGGCGAACTCGCGCTCAAGCCCGAGCATCATGCCGGCCGAAAGGGTCGAGCCGGAGCGCGAGATACCCGGCAGGGGTGCTACGGCCTGCACAAGGCCGATTGCCGTCGCCGCGCGGTAGCTCATGCCGCGCGCGGTCGTGCGCCCGGTGCAGCGGTCGGCCATCAGCAGCATGGCCGACGTGACCAAAAAGCAGACACCCTCGACGATGATATTATTATCCTCGGCGACGCCGCGCAAAATATCCTTGAGCAGCAATGTCAAAAACAACGGCAGCAGCGAAACAATCAGCAGATAGATCATCTTACGCTGTGGGTTGACCCGCTTAAACGACAGCTTGCCGCGGAACAGATCGCCCAGCAGATGAAAAAACTCGACGATCAGCGGCTGAATAATGCCCCAAAAGGCCACAACGACCGCCAGCAGCGTGCCCAGATGCAGCACAAGCGAAAAAAGCGCGCCGCTCTCTCCGCTCTGGCCGGTGAAATACTGGTATAGCGCCAGATGGCCCGAGCTCGAAACGGGAAGAAATTCGGTCAGCCCCTGAATAATCCCCTGGATAATCGCTTCTGTAATTGTCAAAATAAACGCCTCCGATTATTTAATGTCACCTCTAAAGTGTATCGAAAAAGGAGGGTTGTTGCAGTCATAACCCGTCGAACCGACAATATTTACCGGCTGCTTTCAGGTGGGGATGCCTGTTCCTCAATGAGGGCGTACAAGCATTCTATGGCATCGCTCAAGCCCCCCAGCTCGTCGATCAGGCCCTCGGCCACGGCGGAGTCGCCGTCTAAGGCCGTGCCCATATCCATGACCAGTTCGCCGGTGTTCATCAGGTATTTGCGAAAGCTCTCCTCAGTCATATGAGAATTTTGCACGACAAAATCAATAATGCGGTCCTGCATGCGCTGAAAATAAAAGAGCGTCTGCGGAACGCCCAACACCATGCCGTTCATGCGCACGGGATGGATGGTCATGGTAGCGCTGGGCACAATGAACGAGTGCTTGGCGCTGCACGCCAGCGGCACGCCGATCGAGTGTCCCCCGCCGAGCACGAGCGACACGGTCGGTTTTCTCATGCCCGAAATCAGCTCGGCAAGTGCCAAACCTGCCTCAACATCGCCGCCCACGGTGTTCAGAATAATCAGCAACCCCTCGATGCGCGGGTCCTGCTCAACGGCGACAAGCTGCGGAATGACATGCTCATACTTGGTGGTCTTGGTCTGGGGGGCGGCATCGTAATGCCCTTCTATCTGGCCGATGATGGTCAGGCAATGGATCGCGTGCTTGCCGCTCATCGGGGTGATCGAACCGGTTTGTTCAATCTGCTCAATCTGTTTATCTTGCGCTTCGTCCATCTGACGCTGCTGCTCGTTGTCGTTTTCAGCGGGGGTCTGATTATTTGAAGGTTTTTTGTTTGGCATTTGGCATCCTCCGATCAAAATGTGGATGCCTTCATCTTTTCCGCAAATGCGCAAGGATATTCAAACATAGGGCGCGCGGGCCGAATACAGCCGCCGCGTTTAAAAAATAATAGTACAAATAAAAGCTGCACCCGGCGGTGGGCTCTGCGCGTGCTCATGGTATGATTGACCATTGCCAATGGGCGGGCCGCTAAAATAGCCGTATAATAGCCGCACTTTAACTATTATACCATAAACCGGAACCGGTTTAACAGCGCAGCCGAAAAAATCTGGCCGCTGCGCTGACCTAAAAATGCAGATGCCCATTAAGGCATCTGCATCAAAATCAATAACCGAGCTTTAAATCCAGCGTCTCGTCGTCGAGCACCCACTGGTCGTAGACCCGTATCACACGGAAATCCTCCTTGCTGTCGCGGATGATCACCGTCGCGATACCGGCGTTGATAATCATGCGTTTGCACATGGCACAGGAGTTGGCGTGCGCGACATAGTCGCCGGTGGGAACCTCTTTGCCGACCAGATACAGTGTGGCGTCAAGCATATCGGTTCGGGCAGCATGAATGATCGCGTTGGCCTCAGCGTGCACCGAACGGCAAAGCTCGTAGCGCTCGCCGCGCGGAACGTTGAGCCGCTCGCGCGCGCAATAGCCTAGATCTGAGCAGTTGTGGCGGCCACGCGGCGCACCGACATAGCCAGTGGAAATGATCTGATCGTTATTGACAATAATCGCGCCGAAGAGTCGGCGCAGACAGGTGCCGCGCTCGGCGACCGTCTCGGCAATATCTAAGTAATAGTTTATTTTATCGCGTCTGGTCATGCGCCAAACCTCCCGGGCTGTTTTTATTATTTTATATCATAAAATAAAAGCGATCAAGTTGCAAGCAGTTTAGAATTATTTACTTTTGGTCGATATATGGCAATAGGCGTCGGATTTATGCTATACTAATGACGCATCTGCGTTAAAATTTCAATCGATATCCGCTAAAAATAAAAACAGATGCCTATTTGGTTCTAATAACACACGATGTTGAACTCAAAAGGGCGGTTTTATTATCTATACGGCGGGATGTCGCAATTTAAGGGGGACTTTGTTTGGCGCTTACCGACAGGGCGTATCTGCGCGACCTGCTTCTACGTTACGGCTTTACCTTTTCTAAAGCCATGGGACAGAATTTTTTAATCAACCCTTCGGTGTGTCCGCGCATGGCCGAGCAGGGCGGGGCGACCCCGGGCTGCGGCGTGCTCGAGATCGGCCCCGGCGTCGGCGTGCTGACCGCCGAATTGGCCCGCCGTGCCGACAAGGTGGTGTGCATTGAGCTTGATACCCGCCTAAAGCCGATTCTCGCCGAGACGCTCGAGGAGTTTGACAATGTCGAGATCATCATGGGCGACGTCATGGAAGTCGATCTCGCCGGTATTATCGCCGACCGCTTTGCGGGCATGCCGGTCAGCGTCTGTGCCAACCTGCCCTATTATATCACAACGCCGATTCTGATGCGGCTCTTGGAGGCGCGGCTGCCGGTCGAGGCGGTCACCGTCATGGTGCAGAAGGAGGCCGCTCAGCGGCTCTGCGCCGCCCCCGGCGAGCGGGAATGCGGTGCGATCTCAGCCGCCATCGCCTATTATAGCGAACCCAAACAGCTTTTTTCGGTCTCGGCGGGGTCGTTTATGCCGGCGCCGAACGTCGACTCGGCCGTCATACGGCTCGATATCCGCAAGGCGCCGCCGGTTTACCCCAAGGACGAGGCGTTTATGTTCACCGTTGTGCGCGGCGCTTTTGCTCAGCGGCGCAAGACGGTCTGCAACGCGCTGAGCGCGGCGCTCGGCCTGCCCAAGGCGACGATAGCCGACTGCCTGACCCAGTGCGCGCTCGACGTGAATATCCGGGCCGAACGGCTGACGCTGCCGCAGCTGGCGGCCCTTTCTGACGCGCTGCTGGCGTATACAACGCCGCATCAATAATCACCATGTATTGAACGCGTGGTATGCACCAGCCCTGAAGGGCATGATACCGGCGCGCCTTTCAAGAGGCCCTAAAAATTGTACCAGTCGCGTCACGGGTTTTGCAACTGCTGAACACTCAAATTTTAAATTTAATGAACCATAAAAGCAATTTGTTGTTCTTCGTTTCACTCAATGCTTAGCGCTAAAGTGAACGGGATACCTCTATCGGCAAAGCTGGTGGTTTTGACATCAAAAAACAGGGGGCCGTATGGCCGCCCTGTTTTGTTTTACGCGAGAATCCTCAAGCGCCAATCGCTTAATCGCTTTTTTTCAGGTCGTTGATCATGTAGCACAAAGCCATTAAGCCGTCGACAAGATGGGCGTTTTCAACAATCGCCTCGGGAT
>DALYYK010000014.1:0-9080 GCA_031983305.1 Candidatus Fimivivens sp.
CCGCCATGCAACGCGAGGCAGCGCTAAAGCGCATGACGCGCGCCCAAAAGCTGGCGCTGGTGGACGCCGGTCTTTCGCCGGACAAAGCGACGGCACAGAATCAGGGGGTTGACACATCTTTGGTCAAAACGCCGCTCTAAGCGCCGCCGTATAGAGCTGCTGCCCATCATTTATTTCGCCACAACACCTCTTCTTAATTACACAAAAGACACGCCTTGATTGAGCGCTTAAAAAGCCGTCTCAAGGCGTGTCTTTCTGTTTAATGCATTTTTAATAGCGAAAATTTTATAATTTAAAGGCTATTGCGGCGGCCTCTTTTATCAAGATATCCCGCCCATGATTATATAGTCGACAAACTTCAAAACCATCCTGCCTTGACGATCTATTTTCTGTGTCGCTGCGTTATCCTTCTGGGCGGGCATCAGCCCGCTCGCCTGCGTTGTCTGCCTTGCGCGCAAAAAATATTCTCGCCAATACAGCACTGCTTTTCGAGTTTGTCGACTATAGCAGCGCTTCAACTCCAGCCTCGGTCAAAACGGTAATGCCCATGTCGGCCAATAGCTGTACCAAAACGCCGTCGCCGTCGACCAACCTGCCGCTAAAGCTGCCGTCATAGATTTGACCCCTCCCGCAGGAGGGACTTTTCGACTTGAGCACCGCGACCCGGCAGTCTAAGCGCCGCGCCAGCAGCAGCGTCTCTTTGGCGCCCTTCTCGTACGCGGCGGTAACATCTCTGCCGCTTTTTGTGATCACGCTATGGCCGACGATCTCCGCAGGCTCGCGCGGGGTGGGCAGGCCGCCGTAAATCTCGGGACAGATCGGTATCAAATGATGCCTGGCCTCAAGCTTTTCAATCTCGGCCTGATAACAGCCTGTGCCGTCATACCGGCAATTGAGTCCCAGCAGGCAGGCGCTGACCAGAATGTTCATTACCTTTAGCTCCCTTCAGCAAAGCTTAGGCGCAGCCTGCATCACAGCCCGATCAGGCTGAACAGGCCGTAGGAGGTCACACCCATGATCAGTCCCGCAGTGGCAACGCCCGCTGCAATCGGCCAAAACGCCCTGCGCAGCCGCATCTGAAGCAGTGTCGCAATCAAGCAGCCGGTCCACGCGCCGGTTCCGGGCGCTGGAATTGCCACAAACACGAAAAGCGCAAAGAGCAACGCGCGGTTGGTATTCTGTGTTTTTTTAACCTTCTTATCGCCGATATCCAAAATCTTTTGAAACAGCCACCCTATTTTGGGCAGTGTTGCGCCCCAATGCAGCACCTTGCCCGCAAACGGAATCAAAAAGGGTACCGGCAGCAGATTGCCGACAACGCATAACGCGTAGACCAGCCAGAACGGATACCCCCATCCGATGCCGATCGGAATAGCCCCGCGCAGCTCAATAATGGGCGTCATTGAAAGCAAGAACAAAAACAAAAGCTGTGTGGGCATGGGTTCTCTCCTTTAGCGGGCGGTGCGCGGCGTAACAAAGCGTTCAAACAACGCAGTCGCCAAGCGCAGCATCGACTTCATATTGACGAGCATCATAAGCGCAAACATGCCAAGCTGAATTAAAAAGTTGTGTGGCACCTGCCTGATCAGCAAGGCCCCCTGAACCATCAGCAGCAGCATGCGCACGGCGGTGGTCAGCGGATGCAGCTCAAGCGGAACGAGCCGTTTGACATCCACCGCCCGGATCGCGAAAGCCAGCAGATAGCTTAACAGCGTCGCGAACGCGGCCCCCATCACGCCATATTGCGGAATCAGCCAGAAATTCAACCCGACATTTGTCACGGCGCCGACAAAGATGGCCAACGGCACGGTGGCGTTCTTCTTGCTGACCATATAAAAGGATCCTAAAAAGGTCACGAGCGAAGAAAAGACCTCAGCCACGACCAGAAAGGGCACATAGCGCCACGATTCATAATAGGCCGGCGCATACATCACCTTGGTGATGGGCTGAATCAGCATCACCATGCCTGAGGCGGCGCAAAACAGCAGCGTGCTGTAATAGTCATAGGTCTGGGAATAAAAACGGGTGGTGCGCTGGCCCTGCCCCGATTCATCCACGGCCGAAATCTGCCATGCCTGATAGAAAATGGCCGAAACAATCGTAAGCAGCGACGGGATTTTGTGCGCGATCGCGAGCATGCCGGTCGGCGTATCGCCGCAGAACCAGGTGACCATATATTTGTCCGACGTACTGACAATCCACCAGAACATGGTCGTGGGAATCAGCGGCACCGAATAGCGCAGCATCTCGCGCCGCAGCGCGGTGTTGGGGTGGGTAAAGTCAACATAGCGCTCAAGCCGCGCAACGATAAACAGAAAAAAGATTGAAACAATGTTTGAGGCAACAATCGAAATAATATAGCCGTACAGGCCCCATTTAAACACCGTCAGAAACAGAATGTTGAATGCGATGGTCGTAAAGGTGGCGAGAAATCCGTCAAAAGCAAAGAGCCTGACCAGCCCGATCGAGCGGACAAACTGCGCGCAAACCGCCTTGAGCATGCCGAACAGCACATAGACATAGATCAGCAGCGTATAAGGCGAGAGCATGTCGATCAGCAGCATGACCGGGGACAGCATACAAAATACGATAAAGCCCGCGAGCACCGTTTTAAGGCCGATTGAGAAAACATCCGAGCGCTTAATCGACTTGTCCATCGCAAAGCGGATGATTGCCTCGTTGATCGAGAGCATGACAAACGGCATGAGCAGGTTGCTGGTGGTGGCGATACGGTCGGCGATGCCAAATTCGGCGGGGGGGAGCATGGCGGTGTAATACCGCAGCATAAAAAACACCAGCAGCTTAGAAGAAAAAGACCCGACCGCAAACACCAGCGTGTTGCCGACCAGCCTTTCATACCGCCCCAAAAGCGCCGCCCCCTTTTGATACCAAATTGATGCACACTATATTATCCCATTTTACAGCATAAAATTCAAGCAAAACAAAAGGCCGCAGGCACACGGATAGTTGATCCTGCGCTTGCAGCCTTTGCGACAATAAATCGGCCCGCTATTTGCCGGTGACGTTGACAATCTCGCTACCCTCTAAGAGCTTGCCCAGCTCCTGAACATAATAGCTGTCGGCGGAGTCGGGCTTTTCGCTCGAATCGACGGTGAGCGCGTTATATTCCTCAGTCATCGCGATATAGTACCGGTCGCCAATCTCCTGCAACCAAAGCGGACGCTCAAGCGCCTTAAAGTAGTCATCCGCCGTGGCGCCCAAGCTGTTGCACACTTTTTCAAGCTGCTGCATGGCCCGCTCGTCGGCACGCAAACCGTTGACATATTCTTTGAGCGTCGCCTCAAAATCTGTGCGGTCAAATTCCGTGTCGCGGCGCTCAAGCTCGCGCAGCGCCAGCTCGCCGGTCTGTATAAATGCGACCGCGTCAATTCGGTTAGAAATGCCGGCGTAATCAAGATAGTGTTGGATTGCATCGGTGTAGGGCAACGCCTCACCGTCGATCGTCACAAGCACGGACTCGTCTTCAAATAAGAGCCGCGTCTCGTAACTGGCCGAATATTCCTGCATCATCTCGATGGCGCGGTCATAGGCAGCCTGATCACGGGCGGCTTGAGCCGCCTCGCTGTCCGGCTCGGAAGAGGCATCGCTCGAGACGGCCTCAGACGAAGACGAAGCTTCTTGCTTGTCGAGCTCCTCGGCGGCCAGCTGCTGATAATGGTCGCCCAGCAGCTGAATCAGATATTGGGGACGAAACGACAGCATCATCGCCTCGGTCACCTGCTCCTGCGTCATGCCGGTTTCATCGCTGATCTGCTGCATGCTTTCGGCAAACGAGGGCGTGTACATCATGGCGCTCAGAAGCTGCTGCGACGCCATGGCCTTAAAATCTTCCTCGTTGACCTCAATACCCATCTCGGGGAAATCTTTTTCAAGCGCCGCGCAGACCGCCATATCCTGACGGGCGGTCATGCGGTTCATCTGCTCGCCGATATCGAGGTAGAGGCGGTAATTTTCATAGGTGATATCGCCACCGGGCGATGTGATCATAACCATATCCGGATCGGGGTTGACATAGGTATAAGACGGAACATAATCGGTCTGGGATGTGCTTTCATCGCCCTTTGAAGACGCCGCACCGCAGCCGGCCATCAGCGAAAGGCAAAGTATCAGCGCAATCAGCCTGGTTTTCATGTGTTTTTCCACCATTCTCCGCACTTTAAATCAACAGTGCCACGTTTTGCTGCGCGGGAACAAGACGGGCATTGTTTATTAGTATAGCACAATCGTCCAGCATTGAAATGAAAAAAGTGTGAAAAATGCATTGAAAAAATTTTCTTGACTTCTCTATGGTTATTTTATATATTTAATAATATAAACGGTTGCGCCAAAGGCGCATGCCCAATTTTAATAAAACAGCATGGTGGAGTAGTTTGCGCCGCATATTGGCGTGTCAAGTCAACATAATGATGCTATAAGCATCTGGCTTGCATTAAAGAACGAGAACCGTGTGCAGTCTTGCCGGGCTGCACATGGTTTTATTTTTTATACAGACCACGGATTTTGAAAGGAAGAAGCACATGAGTTTAGATGGAATATGGCTTATCGGCGTAGGGTTAAGTATGGACGCGGTCGCGGTGTCGATGTCCTGCGCCATGACGCACTACAGAAATATGCCAAAGCTCTTGGAAATGGTATGTCTGTTTGCAATTTTTCAGGGTGTGATGCCGCTTTCCGGTTACTTTGTAGGCGGCGTATTCTCAGAGGTGGTCGCCCGGCTGGGCGGTTTTCTGGTACTGTTCATATTCGCGATTATCGGCGGCAAGATGATCTATGATGGGCTATGTTCGGGGGACGACTGTCCGATCAACCCGGTACTTACGCACAAGGTGCTGCTGTTGCAGGCGCTAGCCACCAGCATCGACGCGTTGGCGGTCGGGGTCGGGCTGCGCGCGCAGCAGATCGATATCTGGTCGGCCAGCCTGACCATTGCCGCCACGACACTGCTGCTGGCGCTGACCGCTATGTTTATCGGGCGGCGCTTTGGCGACCTATTGGGCAAAAAGGCCGAGGTGTTCGGCGGGCTGCTGCTGGTCATCATCGGTATCAAAGCGGTGCTATAGACGTTTACAAGCCCCTGTGGTCGGCCTATAATTATAATAATGTATAGCGCTTAAAAACATCCATTTAAAATGTCATTAAAATAACGGCCCGGTTGTCGCGGCAAAGAAGTATCCTAATGTCAAAGGCCGACACGCCGCGGTCTGACGCATTTGGCGTCGGCATTAGGTAAACGTCGGATAGATGCTCTTAAAGCATCGCCGACGGTGTTTAAAAGCCGACCCTGTGACAGAAAGTCTTGGAGTGTGAAACATGCTGACCAAAAATTTTACCTGCTGCTTTACAGGCCACCGGCAGATCGCGCCCGAGCATGCGCAAGCGCTGCCCGCGGCCGTTGAAGCGTGCATCCGTGAGCTGATCGCGCAGGGCTATTTCATCTTTGCGGCGGGCGGCGCAATGGGCTTTGACACCCTCGCCGCCGAGGCAGTGCTGGCGCTTAAAGCCGAATTTTCTCAGCTTCGGCTGATTATCGTGGCCCCCTGCGCCGATCAGGCCGACGGCTGGCTTGCTGCCGACCGGCGGCGGTACGAGCGGCTGCGGCAGGCGGCGGACGACTATATCTGTCTGGAGGCGGCCTACACGCCCGACTGCATGCGCCGAAGGAACCGCTGTCTCGTCGAGATGAGCAGCGCCTGTCTGGCCTATTGCCTGCGGCCGCGCACCGGCAGCGCGCAGACGGTCGCCTATGCCGACGCGCAGGGGCTGGCTGTGATCGACGTCGCCGCGCTGCTCGGTTGTCCGGTATAAAGGCAGACGGCTTGAAGAGGGCCGATTCAGGCACAAGCCTGTTTTTCGCCTGTTGGGCGCACGGATTTTGCCAATACTTCATGTATTAACGGGCTTTACCGGAACAGGGCGGCAAAAAAGATCGGCCAGGCCGTCGAGGACGCATTCAAAGCGCCGTTCCATGCATCTTTTTGCCGCAAAATGTGGACAAATCTATTGCGTTGTGCTATGATAACTTGCATGACTTGGGCATTCTGGCGAAGAAACAGAAGCTTCGCGGGGTGCCCGGTCGATTTTAATGTATACCAATTTTAACGGCGCAGACGCCGCTAAAAAATTAAGAAAGGAATGACCGTCATGTTTTTTGAAAACCAATACCGCACCAAGACCTGCGCCGCTTTAAGTGAGGCCGACGTTAATAATAGTGTCAAAGTAGCGGGGTGGGTTGAAAATATTCGCGACCATGGCGGCGTACTGTTTGTTGATTTACGGGACCATTATGGCGTGGTTCAGGTGGTCATTCATGATGACGCCATGCTGGCAAACGTCATGAAGGAAGCGGTGATCTCGGTCGAGGGCCCTGTGGTGCTGCGCGACGCCGAGACCGTCAACCCCAAGCTTTCGACCGGTACTATTGAAATAACGGCAAAATCACTCGAGATTATCGGCAAATCGCAGGGCAACCTGCCGTTTGAGGTAAGCAACTCCCCCGAGGTCAAGGAGGAGCTGCGTTTAAAATACCGCTTTTTAGATCTTCGCAACCCGAAGATGCAAAATATGATCAAAACCCGCGCGCGGCTGCTCGCCTTTTTGCGCAACCGCATGACCGAGCTGGGCTTTACCGAGGTGCAAACCCCGATTTTGTCGGCGTCGTCACCCGAGGGCGCGCGTGATTATCTGATCCCCGCCAGAAAGCACCCCGGAAAGTTTTACGCGCTGCCGCAGGCCCCGCAGATTTTTAAGCAGCTGCTCATGGTCTCTGGCGTCGACCGCTATTTTCAGATTGCGCCCTGCTTCCGCGATGAGGACGCAAGAGCCGACCGCTCGCCCGGCGAGTTTTATCAGCTCGACTTTGAATTGGCCTTCGCCACGCAGGAGGAAGTGCTGACCGTCGCCGAAACGGTGCTGTACGATGTGTTCAAGACCTTCTCGGATAAGCCGGTGACGCCCCCCTCCTTCCCGCGCATCACCTACAAGGACGCGATGCTGCGCTACGGCTCGGATAAGCCCGACCTGCGCAATCCGCTTGAGATCATCGACGTTTCGGATATCTTCGCGCTGTGCAGCTTCGCGCCGTTCCAGAAAAGCACGGTGCGTGCCATCCGCGTGCCGGGTTGCGGCAGCCAGCCGAGAAGCTTTTTTGAGCAGATGCTCGAATTTGCTACCTCGATCGGCATGAAGGGCTTAGGCTACGTCAAGGCCGCCGACGATATGGCGCTCTTGGGACCGATCGACAAGTTTGTCCCGGATGAACAGAAAAAGGCGCTGATTGAGCGCAGCGGCCTACAGCCCAACGATGTGTTATACTTTATTTCAGATAAGGCCGAGCTTGCGACCGCGAAGCTGGCCGGGCAGATCAGAACCGAGCTGGGACGCCGCCTTGAGCTACTCTCGGACGATTTCAGAATGTGCTTTATCGTCGATTTCCCGATGTTTGAGCTGGATGATGTGACCCATAAGATCGGCTTTACGCACAACCCCTTTTCGATGCCGCAGGGCGAGCTCGAGGCGCTTAACACCAAGGACCCGCTCGATATTCTCGCCTGGCAATACGACATTGTCTGCAACGGCGTCGAGCTTTCTTCGGGCGCGGTGCGCAACCACGACCGTGAGACGATGGTACGCGCGTTTGAAATTGCGGGTTACGGCGAAGAAACGGTCAAGGAGAAGTTCGGTTCGCTTTATAACGCCTTCGCTTACGGCGCGCCGCCTCACGCGGGCATGGCGCCGGGCGTCGACCGCATGCTGATGCTCTTGATGAACGAAAGCTCGATCCGTGAGATCATCGCCTTCCCGATGACGGCCAACGCTGAGGATCTTATGATGGGCGCGCCCACCCCTGTCACCGAAAAGCAGCTCAGAGAAGCGCATGTTAAGGTGAGATAGTCTCTACAAAATGGAATTTCCCGCCCGGATAATACAATCCGGACGGGAAATTTTTGTTGTACTGAGAAGTGTATAGCATAGATTAAGGTTTTGATCAATCTTTTTAAAATTTCGTGGGATTGGCGGAGCCGCAGCGGACATTCATGCTGTTCGCTGCGATCAGTGAAGCCAAGCAACCGCGAGCGTGCATATATGCGCGTGGTTTAGGGACAAAGCCCTGCATTCTTGGTTGAAATAGGCGCAGGAGGAGAGGGAAATGTGGCCCGGGAGGCCGGTTTTCCGTGGAGAAATTCCCTCAAGGGATTTCCCAGATGTCATGCCATAGCCGCATCCGTGCCTTTTACAGCAGCTTTTGTTTTTCGGCGCAAAGTAAAAAGCTGCTCAGTAATACCACTTTGGCAGACGTAATAAGGCCGCAACGTTTAATTGCGCTGGCGCGCAGGAGCGGCCCCCATGACTGGACGAATACGGTTCTTGGCAATTGTATGCGCCATGTGGGTGTGTTCCCTCCCCCGACGTCAGCGGGCGCGCATTCAGACTTGTTACGTAATGGTGCGCACCAATGAGGTCGCTCGGCCTCTTAGGGCACGATGGCGCACGCCAAGCACCGCCGTCGTTAGATTTTGCGAGCGGGGCAGCTGTCGTGAAATAGCAGCTATTATCTTAGCGCAACTACCAAAAGCGTATTTTTTATTAACGGTCTGTGCGACCCCACACCAAAGCTTTTTTCACATAAGCTTACTGCTATTCGCCTATGATATATCGGGCCTGTTCATAATCGTTTTTATGAACATAAAAGATATAAATATGCCGCCACTCAGGTTTTATGCCCGCGCTGCCGGTACGGGCCCGCAGACCGGCGCGGGTGAACGAATCATCCTGCCCGCGTGTTTTGAGCTGATAGTCCATGCCGTTCGCAGCCAGCAGCGCGCGTATTTCGCCCTGCCGCTTCATGCTGTGAGTCACAGTCAACTCGCGGCGGTTAAACAGCGTGATCATAGGTTTGCGCCCTCTTTGCCGACCGTTTCAAGGTAAGCCGCGCGCCCGCTTTCGTACAGATTGCCGCCGTGGCAATCGAGCACCACGACCGCGGGGAAATCTACCACCTCGAGCCGATGGATGGCCTCCGAGTCAAGGTCGGGATAAGCGATCACCTCACAGGCGGTCAC
>DALYYK010000014.1:9090-14524 GCA_031983305.1 Candidatus Fimivivens sp.
CCGATCGCGGCCAGATAAACGCCCTTGTTGCGTTTAATCGCGTCGATGACTTCCACCGAGCGCAGGCCCTTGCCGATCATGCCGCGCAAGCCCGCCTCGTCCATAAGCTGCGGCGCGTAGGCGTCCATGCGGTAGCTCGTCGTCGGCCCGGCCGAACCGATGACGCTACCCGGCTTGGCGGGCGTGGGGCCGACATAATAAATAATCTGGTCCTTTAAATCGCACGGCAGCGGTTCATCCGCATCCAGCAGCGCCGCCAAACGCTTGTGGGCGGCGTCGCGCGCCGTATAAATCACGCCGGAAATGAGTACCGAATCCCCCGCGCGCAGCGAGAGAGCCGCATCCTCGGTAAACGGCACTGCAATCTTCTTTTTCATCACATACACCCCCCTGTTTTAAAGTACCGCCGTCTTGTGACGGGTGACATGGCAATTGATATTGACGGCGCAGGGCAACTGCGCGATATGGGTGGGATAAGCCTCGATGCTAACCGCCAGCGCCGTCGTACGCCCGCCAAAGCCCTGCGGGCCGATACCGAGCGCGTTGATGCTTTGCAAAAGCTCCTCCTCCAACGCGGCGTAACGCTGGTTGGGGTTGGACACGCCAAGCGGGCGCAGCAGGGCCTTTTTGGCCAAGAGCGCCACGCGGTCAAAATTGCCGCCGATACCAACACCCACCACAATAGGCGGACAGGGGTTGGGCCCCGCCTTTTCAACCGTCTCAAGTACAAAGGCCTTGATGCCCGCGACGCCGTCGGAGGGCTTGAGCATCGCAAGACGCCCCATGTTCTCGCTGCCTGCCCCCTTCGGGGCTACCGTGATGGTCAGGCGGTCTCCCGGCACCACGTCGTAGGTGATGACGGCCGGGGTGTTATCGCGGGTGTTTTTGCGCTCCAGCGGGTCGGAGACGATGGATTTTCTCAGAAAGCCCTCGGTGTAGCCGAGCCGGACACCCTCATTGATCGCATCGGTGAGGCTGCCTTGCACATACACCTCCTGCCCGAGCGCGACAAAGACGCAGGCCGTGCCGGTGTCCTGACAGATGGGCATGTCCAGCGCTTCGGCACGTTGATAATTCTCGATGATATCGTCGAGTACCTCGCAGGCGGTGGGCCAAGACTCAATGGCTCTTGCATCGTCGAGCGCCGTGCGCACATCGGCGGGCAAAAGCCGGTTCGCTTCAACACAAAGCGCTTTCACTGCCTCGGTTATCTGGCGGGCTGAGATTGTTTTCATATTTTGTCACCTCGTTATTTATAATGCCATCATCTTTGGGACATATTGTTCGAATATTTAAGTCTTATCGGCCACCGCTTCAGGGATGAGCCGATGCATACCCCAACCACGAAGCATTTGCAGTATGCAACCCATGCTGAAATAACACACCGCTTAGTCGGTCCGCGGCCAATTAAATAATCCCTGGCGCAAAAGCAACGTATAAGAATGGCACAGACTGCGAGCCTATTTAAATCGCCGTTACGCTTCGCCCGCACTTTTCACTCTCGACTTCTCATTATTGCCTCTGCGGCTATTATATCATGAGCGCAAGCAGGAGTATAATAGCCATCGCCGTAGGCGGGCCATTACAATCAGGCGTATAATAGTCGTCTTGCGGTTATTATACCACAGCACAAACGCCGACTCAACGCAAAACCGCAACCGCCGCACGCTGGATCCGCACGGCCGCAAAAGGGGGAGCGCTACGTCCCCACGCAAAACGCGAGACGCAACGCTCCCCGATTGTAGACAATTGAATCAGCAGCTCAGGCAATTGCAGGTACAGGCGCAGCCATCGGGATAGACGGCATAGCAGATCCGCCGGGCCGGCCGGTTTTGTCCGCCGCATCCACAGCATCCGCAGCAGCAGCAACAGCAGCAGCAGCCGCGGCAGCGACCGGCCCAGTCGGGCTCGCGGTCAATCGGTTCTTCAAAGCCGCAGTTGCACCACGGCGAGCGGCAAGTGTATTCACGCATAACGCATCGTGCTCCTTATATATAAGTGAGATTTGTATGGTAATTACAGGTACACTATATTGTATGCTTTTGGATGAAATATGTTCTTTGCGGCTAAAGCGGACGCATTAACACGCCTATAAAATAGTTAAAATGCATATCAGTGAATAAATTTGCAGTAAATTTCGTTAAACCACTTGATTTATTATCGAATACGAGTATAATATACAAACAGAATCAAATTGAAACAATAAACATGCGTATGAGATGGAGGAAAATACAATGAAGAAGATCACTGCATTTTTACTGGCAGCCATGCTGCTGTTGTCTGTCACCGCTTGTGGTTCCGCCTCAAGCTCCGCCGCACCGTCCAGTTCTCAGGCGCCCGCCTCCTCCGAGAGTGTCGCGCCCGCCATTAAGAGCGTAGATGACCTCACCGGCAAGAAGATCGGCGTTCAGCTGGGCACCACCGGCGATATCTATGCTTCTGACATCGAGGGTGCAACCATCGAGCAGTATAACAAGGGTTTCGAGGCTGTTCAGGCGCTTTCTCAGGGTAAGGTTGACGCTGTCATCATCGACGATCAGGTTGCAAAGGCGCTGTCCGCGACCAATGACGCCGTCACCGTACTTGCAGAGCCGTTCACCGTTGAGGATTATGCCATCTGCGTCTCCAAGAGCAAGAGCGACCTCACCGCAGCCATGAACACCGCCATCGCTGAGCTGAAGGCTGACGGCACGCTACAGGCCATCCTTGACAAGTACATCGGTCAAGTCGAAGGCGCCAAGGGCTATGAGTCCCCCGCCGACATCGACCGCTCCAAGGGCACCCTTGTCATGGCAACCAATGCCGAGTTCCCGCCCTATGAGTACCATGAGGGCGACAGCATCGTCGGCGTCGATGCGGAGTTTGCCAAAGCCATCTGCGACAAGCTGGGCTATGAGCTGAAGATTGAGGATATGGCGTTTGACGCGATCATCGCTGCCGTTCAGAGCGGCAAGGCGGACTTTGGCGCGGCAGGCATGACCGTTACCGAGGATCGCCTTCAGGCCATCGATTTTACCGACAGCTACTGCACCGCTTCTCAGGTCATCATTGTCAAAAAGTAGGCTGCAAAAAAACGCAATTTATTGTGCTGTAGGGGTTCTTTTAAGAGCCCCTATTGTGTTATACTAATGCATATACCATCACTGGGATAAAGAAATATCGAGGGTGTGAGCGGCTTTGACCTTTTCTGAAAAGTTATACTTAAACTTTATTAAGGACGACCGGTGGAAATATCTGACCACCGGCCTTCAAAACACCATTATCATCGCGTTTTTTGCGGTGCTTATCGGTGTTGCCATCGGCTTTTTAATCGCTATGGTACGCACTACCTACGACAAGACAACCCGACCCAAATGGTGGCTGAAGATATTGAACTTTTTAGCGAAGCTTTATCTCACTGTCATCCGGGGCACGCCCGCGCTTATTCAGCTCATGATCATTTATTATGTGGTGTTCGCTTCGGTTGACGTCAATAAAACTTTGGTGGCCAGCGTTGCGTTCGGGCTTAATTCCGGCGCTTATGTCGCCGAGATTTTCAGAAGCGGCATTATGAGCATCGACCGCGGCCAGATGGAAGCGGGCCGCAGCTTAGGGCTCAACTACAACACGACCATGTGGCTGATTATTATGCCACAGGCCATCAAGAACATTCTGCCGGCGCTGGGCAACGAATTTATCGTGCTGCTCAAAGAAACCTCGATCTCGGGCTATATCGCGATTCAGGATCTGACCAAGGGCGGCGACATCATCCGCAGCCGCACGTACGAGGCACTGCTGCCGCTGGTTGCGGTGGCGCTCGTTTACCTCATCATGGTCATAGGCCTTGAAAAACTCGTAGGCCTGCTGGAAAGGAGGCTTGCAAAGAGTGATTACCGTTAAAGCGCTTGACAAATACTTCGGCGAAAAGCATGTCTTAAAGGAACTCAACGAAACGATTGAAAAGGGCGAAAAGGTCGTCATCGTCGGCCCCTCGGGCTCGGGCAAGAGCACATTTTTGCGCTGCCTGAACCTTTTGGAGACCCCGACCTCGGGCGAGATCTGGTTTGAGGGAAATAACATCACCGACCCCAAGTGCGACATCGACGCGCTGCGCAGGCGCATGGGGATGGTGTTCCAGCATTTTAACCTGTTCCCGCATTTAAGTATTCTGCAAAATATTACGCTGGCGCCGACCCGGCTTAAATTGCAGACCCCGCAGGAGGCCCAACAGAGCGCCCTGGCGCTGCTTGAGCGTGTCGGGCTGGTAGACAAGGCCTATTCCTACCCCGCGCAGCTGTCAGGCGGGCAGAAGCAGCGTGTCGCGATTGTGCGTGCGCTGGCCATGAAGCCGGATGTGATGCTCTTTGATGAGCCGACCTCCGCGCTCGACCCCGAAATGGTGGGTGAGGTGCTTGAGGTGATGAAAGAGCTGGCCCATGACGGCATGACAATGGTCGTAGTCACCCATGAAATGGGCTTTGCCCGCGAGGTTGGTACCCGCGTGCTCTTTATGGACGGCGGACGCATTTTAGAGCAAAATACCCCTGCGGAATTTTTTGCGAATCCACAGAATCCGCGCCTGAAGGATTTTCTTTCAAAGGTGCTCTAAACTCAAGATAATAAAGACAGCGCGTACCGGCAGCATTTTGCGGTGCGCGCTGTTGATGTTTGTGTGGGGAACCATCGCTGTTGATGGCAGCGAAGTCGCCTTGTGCAGCGGTCATTCCTTCGTATAGCCGATCGGCAGCTCGACAAGCTTACCGGGTATATTGGGCGACAACCCGTTGATTTTAAGCATGATCTCGCCGACCTGCTCGTCGGTGATCGACTGCGTTAGCCCGACCAGCGTGCCGCCGTCAAAAAAGAATCGGACGGTCTGTTCTCCCCGCGCATATTCCGAACAGGGACGCGTCTCACCCAGAAACGCGCCGGATCCTTCGCCCAGATAGCGCAGCTCAGAAAAATCGGTGTCAAAGCTGTTGGCGCTCTGCTCGGGGTCAATCTGCGTATAGCTGCGCTGTGCGTCATTGATGCGATAGACATTGCCGTCAAAAACCAGCGTACGTATCGTCACCGATGCGCCCGACAGATCGCTTGAAACGCTGATCGAGGAGTTCTCGCCCCTGACCGCGACAAGCATGGGGTTTTCAAGCTGCATACCCTCCATCTCGATGACGGCGGTACAGTCGATATAATAGGTGCCGCCCCTGAGAATATCGGCATATCTTTCAGCGCTGTTTGCCGCCGTCTGAGAGGCCGATTCACCGCTCTCCGCGGGCTGGGAGCCCATCTCAGACTGGGATTGGCCCTGGCTGCCCGGTACTCCTGACGGTGCAGCCGACGAAAGGCCAAGATCCCTTTTGCTACAGGCCGTAGATAAAACAATGGACAATGCTATAAGTATAATGATGCTGAGTTGTCTCATGCAACTATCCCCTTTTGCGGTACGTCAAAT
>DALYYK010000014.1:14534-15620 GCA_031983305.1 Candidatus Fimivivens sp.
AAAAATATTTTTATAATTATAGCACACGTATTTCAAGATTTCAATTTCGACAAAAAACAACGCATTTTTATACCAAATATGTTTTTAATAAACCGCCCTGCTCTGCTTCTGTAGCGAGGCGGATGCTTATATGTATTTCTGAGAAAATAGAAGCGGAGCTTTAAGGGTGCTCCAATGGAAATCCCAAAAAACTAAAGTGCCAATCGGTTGGGGCACCCGTCCATACGCCAATCTGAGGTCTTTTAATGACGCTACCCGTTATAGCTACAACATTTTAAAAATATAAAAACCCCCGCAAACCGCATGGTTACGAGGATTTTTGCTTGGTGGGAGCGGATGGATTCGAACCATCGTAGTCGTAAGACAACAGATTTACAGTCTGCCCCCTTTGGCCGCTCGGGAACACTCCCACATTTATTTAATTGTAAGGTGGAGCTGGTGGACGGACTTGAACCCCCGACCTGCTGATTACAAATCAGCTGCTCTACCAACTGAGCTACACCAGCATAGCAAGTGAATGACAGCGAAATTTACTATACCATTAACTTAGCAAAATGTCAACCATTTTAGGCATTGTTTTTTTAAATTATTTAAATTTCGTTTTTTACGTACGTGCCCTCAATTGACAGCAGCACTCGAATACAGTATAATGTACCATAGTTAAAAGGACTAAACTGGCAAACACAGCCAATATCAAACGTATTTATCGGCTGTATTTTCCCTATTGACTTTTGCATCGGTCTATCATACGGATGTGGCGCAGTTGGTAGTGCACCTGGTTTGGGAACTGGCACGAAAATAGCATAATACGAAATATCGGGGTGTAGCGCAGTTGGTAGCGCGCCTGGTTTGGGACCAGGATGCCGCAGGTTCGAATCCTGTCACTCCGACCATTTTTCCTTGAAAAACCGCTTAAAATGGCGGTTTTTCTGCGTTTTTATGTTCAATTTTTTGGATGCCACCCCAAATTGATTTGCCTGATTTGGGATGGGAAGGATTTTACGGCAGCGGCCCTTCTGACGGTGTTGAGAAGGTAAAATCCCTAACCCATCCCTAACGGACTCAAAAATTACGGATTCGGGCGTA
>DALYYK010000015.1:0-15488 GCA_031983305.1 Candidatus Fimivivens sp.
AACTGTCCCGCGCCAAAAAGGTTTTGAACCGCCTTGCACATCAAAGAGGGGTGGAGCGCCAGCGGGTCGATGCAGTCGTACTCAATCGCGTAGGCGGGTCGCATGACCTTGACCTGTTCAAGCCCCGGAATCGAGTGATAAAAAGCGAGCTGCACCTCAAAGGGCAGCGAGCTGCTCATACCCTGCAAATACATTTCGTCGGTATTTTCGCCCATCGGCTCAATAAAAAGCTGATGGCGCTGCTTATCGGCAAAACGAACGACCTTATCTTCCAAAGAGGGGCAATAGCGCGGACCAATGCCTTCAATCACACCCGCAAACAGGGGGGAGCGGTGCAGGTTCGCGCGGATGATATCATGCGTCGCCAGATTGGTGTAGCCCATGTGGCACACCATCTTATTCGAAAGCGTGCCCTCGTCGGTATCGGCCGAAAACGGAATAATTTCCTCATCGCCAGGCTGAACCTCGAGCTTTGAAAAATCAATCGAGTTGCGGTTGACCCTTGCGGGGGTCCCGGTTTTGAACCGCCGCATCGGCAGTCCCAGCCCGCACAAACAGTCGCCAAGCGCGTTGGCGGGGTGGCAACCGTCCGGTCCCGACGCCTGTGAAAATTCCCCGATAAAAACCTTGCCCTTGAGATAGGTGCCGGTGGCGATAATCGCGGCGCGCACCGGGTAGACCGCGCCCAGAATTGTCACTACCGCCGACACGGCCCCATTTTCGGTTCTAATTTCAACAACCTCGGCCTGAATCAGGTCAAGATTGGGCGTGCGCTCAACAATCTGCTTCATCGCCTCATGATAACGCGTCCGATCGCTTTGCACCCGCAGCGAATGCACGGCAGGGCCTTTGCCGCGGTTGAGCATGCGGCTTTGCAGCATTGTTTTGTCGGCCGCTTTGCCCATCTCGCCACCGAGCGCGTCGATCTCGCGCACGATATGTCCTTTGGCGGTTCCCCCAATCGACGGGTTGCAGGGCATGTTGGCGACGGCGTCTAAAGATATCGTAAACAGCGCCGTCCTTTTGCCGAGCCGAGCCGCCGCAAGCGCCGCCTCGCAGCCCGCGTGTCCCGCCCCTATAACGGCAATATCATAGCTTTGCGCAATAAATTCGGTCATCCGAAAATCCCCCAAGTAGAATTCCTAACAAAAATTAAAAGTTTTCAACATCTTTTATTATTTCCCAACACAGAATTTGGTGAAGACCTGCTCGATGACGCTTTGCGACGCACTGCGACCGGTCAGTTCGGCAAGCGGTGCAATTGCGTCTTCAATCAAAATTCCGATCACGTCGAGCGTCACGCCAGCCTCAAGATGAAAAACGGCTTCAGAAAGCGCTTTTTCAGCACGCAAAACGCAATCAAATTGCCGCTGGGAAGCGATGAGACAGCCATCCTGCGTCAAGGTTATTCCCAGAATCTTTTTTATCGATTCTTTAAGGCGGTCAATTCCCGCGCCCGTCAGTGCTGAAATTTCAACATCCGCCTTGACGAGATGTTGAAAACTGTCGCTTTTAAGATCAGTTTTATTAAAAACAACCAGATGCGGTCGCGTATTTATTTGAAATAATAACGTTTTATCTTCATCTGTGACCGGCTTTGAGCCGTCTAAAAGATACAAAACAAGGTCGCTGGTTTCAATCGCGTCCTTTGCGCGGCGAATACCGATACGCTCAATTTCATCCCCGGTTTCACGGATGCCCGCGGTGTCCAAGAGGTGGATCGTAATGCCGTCGAGTTCGGCGGGCGCTTCAATAATATCTCGGGTTGTACCCGCAATATCGGTGACAATCGCGCGCTCGCTGCCGCTTAATAAATTGATCAGTGTCGATTTGCCCACATTTGGGCTGCCCGCAATCGCCACTTTAATGCCTTGTTGGATCAACCTGCCCGTATTATACCGTGCCGCAAGACTTTTCAGTTCATTAAGCACCGAGGCAAAGGTATTAAGCAGATCTTCGCGCGTGACTGCTGGCGCGTCCTCCTCCTCGGGATAATCGCTCCAAACCGCCAGCTGCGCCGCGGCAAAACTGAGCTGATCGCACAGCGCCTGTACGCGTTTACCGAGCTCGCCACTTCTGCGCTGCTGCGCCGCATTCGCAGCCAGATCGCTTTCGGCCTCGATCAGCTCGGCGACCGCCTCGGCCTGCGATAGATCCAGCTTGCCATTTTCAAACGCTCTTTTCGTGAATTCACCGGCCCCGGCAGGGGCTGCGCCCGCTGCAATGCAGGCCGCGACCAGCCGAGCTGCAATCAACGGGTTGCCATGGCAAGAAAGCTCGACCATATTTTCTCCGGTATAGCTTTTGGGCGCGCGATAAACAAGCGCCACCGCCTCGTCGACCAGTGCATCGCCCGAAATTATCTCGCCGTAAGCGGCATGATATCCGGGTAGACTGCCGAGGTTTTCGGCATAAAAGGGCCTAAAAATTTTATCGGTGACCGCAATAGCATCAGCGCCGGACAGACGCACCACCGCAATGGCGCTGTGCGCGGGCGGTGTGCTCAAAGCGACAATGGTTCGATTCATAGCTGTTCTCCAATAGTTCTTTAAAAAGGGACGTTGGGCTGCAACATCCCCTCAGCGTATCAAAAATCTGTATTAAAATTATAGGTTATTTAAGCCGCACTAAAACGGAAAAGGTTGTTTTGCATTAAAGCGCAGAAACAGCCCCCTGGCGCTTACATGTTCTGCGGGTCATGCGGGCATCTTTCGCTACGTTACAGACGCGAAGCGCCTCGCGCGCGGGACGCTGTCCCGCCGCGCGCCCCCCTGACCTCCGCTGGGATTTTGGAACGACAAGGTTTAAGGGCTTAAAAAATACGGTTATTGGTGATTGCACGCTCCACGTGAGCACATTGCCTATCCACCCGACGTCAGTGGGCGCGTATCCAGACTTCTTACGTGATTATGCGCGCCACCTGCGTTTGAGGGACCACTTGGGGCACGGCGGCGCTTTGATCGCGCCGTGCGGCAAACGCATAGCTTTAAATTTTCAAAAAGGGAAGTGCAAGCTCCCCGCCGTTATTCTAATACGGAATACCCCGAAAAAGCTTCTTTAATTGCTTTGGTCAGCTCTCTTTGCCTATGATAAAACGCCGTATCTATCGGCAGCCTAAAAGGGGATGTTGCGGCGCAACATCCCCTTTTATTTTACAGGTCAATCTTTCCGTAAAGAGGCTGATTGGCCGCTTCTGCGGGTGCAACCTCGCGCTTGCCACTCTCCTGATAGGGAGCGGGCTTTTCGCGGCGCGGGCCCTTGCCCCGGTTGCCGCCACGCGCATCGCGATTCGGGCCACGGTTGTTGTTGCCGCGATAACCGCCGTCTCGGCGGCCGTCACTTGAACCATCACGACGGCCGTCACTCGAACCGCCGGGACGCGGGCCACGGTTGTTAGGCCTATTGTTTTTCGGGCGGCTCTCATATCGGTCGCTTTGCTGCTGCGGGCGCGGATTAGTGCTCGAAATAATGACACAGCGATTGGGCTCTTCGCCTACCGAAGCAGAGGTGACGCCCTCAATCTCTGAAATAGTGGCGTGAATGATCCGGCGCTCATACGGATTCATCGGCTCTAACGTTGTATTGCGCCCTGTTTTAATAACCGCGGCGGCCAGCTTTTTGGCCAGCTGCTCAAGCGTATTGCGCCGTCTCTCACGGTAATTACCCGAATCGATGACCACCCGCAGATAGTCGCCCTCGACACGGTTGGCCGCAAGCCCGGTCAGATATTGCAGCGCATCGAGCGTTTCTCCTCGGCGGCCGATCGCAACACCCGAGACATCACCGTTAATCTTAAGGGTGACGTTGTTATCTTCCTGCGAAGCGGTAACGGTGATTTGATCTAAGCCCATTGCTTGGACAATATCGAGAACATACTGGCGGGCAGCCTCAATTTTGCCATCAAGATCGGGGGTTCTAGGCGCGGGCTCGGCTACTTCGATATCGGGTTCCTCTTTAAAGATCCGCACCTTGGCTGGTGTTTGGCTCAAACCTAAAAAGCCTTTGTGCGGCATGTCGATGATCTCAAAATCGATCTCATCGCGGGGCAGTCCCAATTGCTCACAGCCGGCGTCAATAGCGGCATCCACCGTTCTGCCGGTCGCAATAACCTCTCTGATCACGTCGTTTCACTCCTTTACTTCATATCCTCGTCGGTCACGTCGACATATTCTTCGCCGTAGCGTTCAGCGTCTCGTTTTCTGGCGGCAGCCAGCTTACGCCGCGTCATCTCTTTTTGAGATAGGCCGCTCTCGTTCGGATTTTTGATGTTTTCTTCCTTGGCTTTCTTCTTTTGCTCAATGCGCTCCTGCCGCTCGCGTTCGCGCAATTCTTCTTCGGCGGCCTTTGCTTTTTCGATCTCTTCGGCAGGGTTCATAATCCTGTTCAAGACGATACTTTGAACCGTCGACAGAATGTTGGACATAAGCCAATAGATACCCACACCGGCCGGAACGATGAACGAGATCCAGACGCTCATCAACGGCATCATGATCAGCATGCTGTTGGTCATGCCGGCCATCTGGCCGTCCGCGGTTGACGCGGTAGACTGCTTTGTCACCATGCTCATCATCAGCGAGGTCACGCCCGACAGAATCGGAATCAATAAAAGAACAATATAAAGGCCGATCGGCTTGTCCCCGGGGGTCAAAGAGGGCTGTTCACCCAAGAACAGGCCAAAAAGCGAAAAATCAAAATTAGAGATTTTGTTTGTTACGTCGGCGCCAAGGCCCTGAATAAAGGGAGCAGGGTCAATCTTAACCGCGTTTAAGACACTGATTTCTTTAGAATAACTGCTCATACCGCCGGCGCCCAATACGCCGGTGGCAATTTCAATCGCCTTATTAATCGTCTCGGCGGGCAGTCTGAGCATATGTTTGATCGGACTGTAAATAACGTCGAGCATACCGAACAAAATCGGAAACTGAATCAGCATCGGCAGGCAGGAGGACATTGGTGAGAAGCCCTCTTCGTTATAAAGCTTCTGAAGCTCTTCGGAATATTTCTGCTTGTTATTGCCGTAGGCTTTTTGAAGGGCCTTCATCTTAGGCTGCATTCTGGCGTTTGAAATCATGCCCTTTTGCTGCTTGATGCCCAGCGGAATCATTAAAAGCTTGACGAGTATCGAAAACAGGATCAGCGTAATGCCGTAATTATGCGTGAACTCATTGATGTAATACATGATAAACCCGAGTACCCAGCCCACCGGCGCAAACAAATTTACAATGCTCATTTAGTTTCCTCCATTATCATCTTTAAAAAGACGCACCGAATAAGGCGTAAGTAGAGAGGATTTAGCGGCGCTTGTCCTTTTTTTATTGCAGTAAACATGGTATTCCCTCCGGAAGGTAAAATGCTCTGGCACAGGGTCATACCCACCCCTTGAAAAGGGATTGCAGCGCAAAATGCGCCAAACCGAAAGTAACCCGCCCCTTATCGCGCCGAAGCGGTCGATCGCCTCTAAGGCATAGCTGGAGCAGGTTGGAATATAGATACAGCGCGGCTGCCTATAGCGCGATATACCTTGTCTATACAGATAGATCAACGCTTTAAAGATGCGCTTCATCATTTAAATAAGGAGAAAGATGCTTTTTCATGACTTTATAAACCTCCTGCATAGCGCAGTTGGTGGTTCTGGCCCGGGCAACGAAAACAATATCGTAGCCGACGCCCGGTGAAAAACGAGGCAAAAGGAGGCGATACGCCTCCCTGATCACTCTGCGTGCCCGGTTGCGATCATGCGCTTTGCCGATTTTTTTGCTTGTCGTAATACCTATGCGATTAAAACCCAGGCGGTTTTTTACCACATAGGTTACCAAAGGCGCGCTTACCGCACCCTTTTTCCGATAAAGCCTTCTGAAATCGTGGTTCTGGTTTAATGAGATTGTCTTTTGCAACGCCAGAACACCCTTTCGCATGCCTTCGTTTTTCAAACGAAAAACAGAAATAAAGGTCACACAGATAAACGGTGTGACCTTGACACATTAGTACGTGAGCCTTGCTCTGCCCTTTGCACGACGGCGGGCGAGTACCTTGCGACCGTTTCTCGTTTTCATTCTCTTGCGGAAACCATGTTCCTTCTTGCGTTGCAGCTTCTTCGGCTGGTAGGTTCTGACCATAGAAAACCCCTCCTTTCAGGGAAACCTTGCAGATAACTAGTATAGACTAAAAAGCCCTGTAAAGTCAAGAACCTTTTATTAAAAACAAAGCATTTACCAGCCTTTTTAAGCATATATAGCGCTCTGATGATTTAAAAACAATGTTTTTAAAAATTTAATTCTTGATTTAAGCCAAGATTTTAAAAAATATAATCGCATTGGCTTTTACTATTATATATATTATCCTGTATCACGGTTGAAAGAATTACTTTTTTATGCTATTATAGGCTCGAATATTTGTATTCGGCCCCCTGTGGCCATTTTGGAGGTTAGTTCATGGATTCGACCATGGAAATGTTTGAGCTGATTAAGGATTATTGCCGTCAGCAAATGCCCGCGGGCCCTTATTCGCTCTGGATTAAAGATATCGTCTGCGAAAAATTTGATCACACCGGAGCTGTTTTGGCGGTGCCCACCGATTTTCGCAAACAAATTATTGAAGCAAAATATTTTGAGTTTTTGTCTAACGCTTTTAAAGAGGTGTTGGGCTTTTCGGTAGATTTAACGATCGTCAGCGAAGAGAATCCTAAGACCACCGTTGTCGAAACCGATGCTGCCCCGGTAAAAAAAGAATTGATCGACGCTTCTTTTACGTCGGTCGGGGAATATGACTATACCTTTTCGACCTTTATTGTCGGTGCTTCGAATAAATTTGCGCACGCGGCAAGTCTGGCAGTTGCGACCAATCCGGCATCCTCTTATAACCCGCTGTTTATTTATGGCGGTTCGGGGCTTGGCAAAACGCACTTATTAAATGCCATCTGTGCCGAAATATCGCAAAGTCAGCCCGATTTTAAAATTATCTATGTTAAAGGTGAAGATTTTACAAACGAACTGATCACCGCAATCAAAACCGAGCGGACGAAAAATTTCCATGACAAATACCGTCAGGCCGATGTGCTGCTCGTGGATGATATACAGTTTATCAGCGGCAAAGAAATGACGCAGGAGGAATTCTTCCATACCTTTAATACGCTGTATGAAGCAAACAAGCAGATTGTTTTAACCTCTGACCGTCCCCCAAAGGAAATTAAAACGCTGGAGGACCGGCTCCGCACCCGCTTTGAATCGGGTCTTATCGCCGACGTTCAGCCGCCGGATTATGAAACGCGCGTTGCGATTCTACGCCGAAAGGCCGAGCTCTTGGATATTAATCTGCCGGATGACGTCACCGAATATATCGCGAACCGCCTAAAAACGAATATCCGTCAGCTGGAGGGCACCGTCAAAAAAATTAAGGCCTTTAAGCTTTTGGCAAACAGCCCGCCCTCCATTTCGATCGCACAAAACGCCATTCGCGATATCTTAAACGACAGCCAGCCGATTTCAGTGACGGTCGACCGCATCATCAACGAGGTTTCACGCTCGTTTGAGGTGCCGGTGCAAAATATCCGCTCGATGGATCGGACAGCACCCGTGTCAGCTGCGCGCCAGGCGGCAATGTATATCATTCGGGAGGTTGCGCATCTTTCAATGTCCGCGATCGGTGAGGAATTTTCAGGCCGCGACCACTCGACGGTTGTCTATACGATCAACCAGACAATCAAGGTCATGAAGAGTAATCCGCACTTTAAAAATACGATTGAGGATATCATTAAAAATATCCGGGACAGCTGATTCAACTTTTTTTAAGCGTTTAAATGTTTATAAAATCCGCCAGTTTTTAAAGTTCTTCTCAACATTTAACAACCACCCTTTAACCTGCTTTAACAGGCCTTTTTAAGGCCGTGTTATTTTTATTTTTTTTCAAAAGATCTTTCAATCATTTTTTTTATTGGAATTTTTGAGCATGATCAGCATTTCTGATACTTTTAACAATTTCAACGGCCCCTACTGCTACTACTAAATATTATTTTCTTTCTGTCTTTTTTAGAAAAGGAGATCATTATGAAAATTAAATGTGAAAAATCAATTCTTTGCGATGCCGCGTCGGTCGTCAGCAGAGCGGTATCCTCACGCTCGCCGCTGCCCACCCTAGAGGGCATTCTCATTCGCACCGCCGACAATGCGGTCGAGCTGTTCGGCTATGATCTCGACATCGGCATCTCCACTAAAATAGACGCTCAAATTGAAACGGCGGGAGAAATCGTCCTGCCCGCTAAGGTTTTGCTTGATATCGTCAAAAAACTGCCCGGTGAATTCGTCACCATTACCGTCGGGGACAAATGCTTAACCGAAATAAAAAGCGGATTTTCAGAATTCACTATTTTAGGCATGCCCGCTGATGAATTCCCGGAATTTCCGTCGATTGGTGAGGTAACCGATTTTAACGTCACCGAGGATATTTTGAAATCGATGATTGACCAGACCATTTTTGCAATCAGTCAATCCGATGCAAAGCCGATTCATACCGGATCTTTATTCGAAATAAAAGATAGCTCCTTTTCGGTTGTTTCAATCGACGGCTACCGGTTGGCACTGAGAAACGAAAAGCTCGCTATTCAAAATGATTTAAGCTTTGTTGTACCAGGACGGGCTTTAAACGAGGTTTCGCGCATTCTCAGCGAGGGTTCTGACGAGCTGATTGGTATGCAGGTCTCAAAAAAGCATATTATTTTTCATATTGGCAGCTTTCAGGTCTTTTCTCGACTGCTCGAAGGCGATTTTCTCGATTATAATGCCGCTATTCCGAAAAGCAGCAGTGTCAAGGTTAAAATCAATACGAGAGAATTTATCGATGCGGTTGAGCGCGTCAGTCTTTTGATTTCTGATCGAATCAAAAGTCCGCTGCGTATCAAATTTATCGAGGATGAAATTGTTTTAAATTGCTCAACCGCGCTTGGACGCGCGGTTGATACCGTCCCGGCATCGATTGAGGGCGGCACACTCGAAATGGGCTTTAACAACCGCTATCTGCTCGACGCGTTGCGCGCCGCGCGTTGCGACGAGGTTTGCCTTGAAATTTCGGGTCCGCTTTCTCCTATGAAAGTCGTTCCAATTAATTCCAATGCTTTTGTTTTTCTCGTACTGCCGGTTCGCTTAAAATCCGATATGTAAAGGCGATAAAATATGAAAAAAATTACTATTACGACTGAATTTATTAAGCTGGACGCCCTGTTAAAGTTTGCGGGCGAGGCATTGACCGGCGGCGAAGCGAAGGAAATGGTTCAATCGGGCTTAGTGTTGGTCAACGGTGAGACCTGTACGATGCGGGGTAAAAAAATTCGCCCGGGGGACAGTGTTTCTGTGAATGGCAACGAACTGGAGGTCATCTTGGGTGAAGGTAACCCGCCTCTCTATTAATCGTTTCAGAAATTTAACCGATATTTTTTGTGAGCCGCTGGCCGGTGTCAATGTTATTTTTGGCGAGAATGGACAGGGGAAGACGAATCTGCTTGAGGCAATCTGGCTTTTTACGGGCGCCAGAAGCTTTAGGGGTGCTTCTCCGGCCGATTATATTCCTTTTAATGGCGTTAGAACTGCATTTTCAATGGCTTATAACGATTTACAAAGGGAAAATCTGACAAACATAACATTAGGCGACAAAAAAGAAATTTTGCATAATGGTGTGCCGTTCGAATCGCTGTCGACGCTTTCCGGCAGATTTTGTTCGGTTGTTTTTTCGCCAGCTGATCTTAACCTGATTAAAGGCGGACCGTCGGAGCGTCGGCGGGCGCTCGATACTGTTATCGGGCAGATCAAGCCGCGCTATATTTCAGTCTGTCAGGATTATCAGAAGCAGATGCTTCAGCGCAATATGTTGCTAAAGGACATCCCTTTTTCGTCGTCGTTGCTTGATACGCTCGACGCTTGGGATGACTGCCTTGCAAAAACCGGCGCGCTGATCACCAAAACGCGAAAAAGCTTTTTAGAGAAGCTTAAACCCTTTACGAACGATTTTTATAACGGTATTTCTTCGGGGCGCGAGGCGCTCTCACTCTCTTATTTTTCGACTATAGAGGCAGACGGTATTGTTTCGGAAGAAGCGATGCTTACGCTTTTGAAAAAGAACAGAGCGGAGGATATCCGGCTTGGCTCGACCTCAGTCGGTCCGCATCGCGACGACCTTTTGATTGATATCAATGACATGTCGGCCAAAAACTTCGGCTCTCAAGGTCAGCAGCGCAGCGCTGTTTTGGCATTAAAGCTCGGCGAATGTGCCGTCATCGAACAGGTGACAGGTCAAAAACCGGTCGTGCTGCTCGACGATGTGATGAGTGAGCTTGATGATTTACGTCGAGATTTTTTGCTGCATCGCCTGACTGACCGGCAGATCTTTATCACTTGCTGTGACCCCGGGCAGATTGTCGGCATCGACGCTGCTTTTAAAATTGAAGCGGGCAGGCTTAGCATGCAATAAAGGAGCGCTTATGTATTTACATCTGGGACAGGAAACGGTAGTCCGGCTACAGGATATTATCGGCATCTTTGATATCGAAACCTCGTCGGTAGGTAAAGAGACGCGTTGGTTTTTATCCCGTGCCGAAAAAAATATGATGGTGACAAATGTCTCAAACGATTTACCAAAAAGCTTTGTGATTTGTAATGATAACGGCGCCACGCGGGTTTATATTTCTCAGATTTCGACCGCGACGCTGAAACGACGAACAGGTTTTATCGAAAGCCTTTAAATAAACGGCTCAAGCATAAACCACGGCCGGTAGTCCGCCAAACCTAAAACATGAGGTGGATTGCAAGAAAATTTTCGTTCTACAAGGAAGAGGACGAAAGCGGGCTGCCGCCGGTGAGGACGATAACGAAGCGGGGCGGAAAATTTCGCAGCGAGACGCCCATGCTTTTAGGTTTGGCGGACTACTAGAATAAGGAGCGAATATTTGTGAGCAATACGCAGCAGAACAATTATGACGGAAATCAGATACAGGTGCTTGAAGGGCTTGAAGCGGTCAGAAAAAGACCCGGTATGTATATCGGCTCTACCGGCCCGCGCGGATTGCACCATCTGGTTTATGAGATTGTCGACAATTCAATCGATGAAGCGCTCGCAGGCTTTTGCACCGATATTGAGGTGGATATTCTGCCTGATAATATCATTCGTGTTACCGATAACGGACGCGGCATTCCGGTTGGTATTCAGCCGAAGATGGGCATTCCGGCTGTTACGGTTGTTTTTACGGTTTTGCATGCCGGCGGCAAATTCGGCGGCGGGGGCTATAAGGTTTCGGGCGGCTTGCATGGCGTGGGTTCGTCGGTGGTCAACGCGCTCTCCGAATGGCTGGAGGTGGAGGTTTTTGACGGTAGTCACCATTATCAGCAGCGTTTTGAGCGTGGTCATATCGCGACCGATCTGAAAATTATTGGTGAAACCGATAAAACCGGCACCGTCGTCAGCTTCAAGGCCGACAGCACAATATTTGAAGAAGTCTCTTACGACAAAGAAATTTTACTGACCCGGTTGCGCGAGCAGGCATTTTTAAATGCGGGAATCCGCATTGTGTTGCGTGATTTGCGCGGCGAAGAGCCGTTTGAGGCGAATCTTTGCTATGAGGGTGGCATTTCTAGCTTCGTTGAATATATCCACGAAAAGCGCGCGTTGGAACCCTTGCACCCTGAGGTGATTTATATCATCGGCCAGGAGGGGGATTCAATCGCAGAAGTCGCGCTTCAATATAACGACAGCTATAACGAGCTGGTTTTGTCGTTTGCCAATAATATCCATACCGGCGAGGGCGGCACCCATGAGATTGGCTTTAAATCGGGCTTGACGCGTGTTATGAACGATTTTGCGCGGCGCTATAATCTTCTAAAGGAGTCGGACAAAAATCTGACCGGCGAAGATGTGCGCGAGGGCTTGACCGCCATCATTTCAGTTAAGCTGACCGATGCGCAGTTTGAGGGCCAGACCAAGGCGAAGCTTGGCAATACGGCTGTACGTTCGCTTGTCGATTCGATGATATCCGAAAAGCTCACGCAATTTTTTGAAGAAAATCCTGCGGTCTGCCGGACAATTCTTGAAAAAGCGCTCGGCGCGGCGCGCGCCCGAGAGGCGGCTAGAAAAGCGCGAGAATTGACCCGCAGGAAATCGGCGCTTGAAACGGCGGCATTGCCGGGTAAATTGGCCGACTGTTCTGAAAAGGGCACCGATCGCACCGAAATCTACATCGTCGAGGGTGATTCGGCGGGCGGCTCGGCAAAGTCGGGCCGAGATCGGCGTTTTCAGGCAATTCTGCCGCTGTGGGGTAAGATGCTTAACGTTGAAAGAGTGCGAGAAGAAAAGGTTTATGGAAACGATAAGCTGACGCCGGTGATTACGGCCTTAGGCTGCGGCATCCGCGATGAGTTTGATCTTACCAAGCTGCGCTATGACAAGGTTATTATTATGGCCGATGCCGACGTTGACGGCTCGCATATCAGAACGCTGCTTTTGACATTCTTTTTCAGATATATGCGCCCGCTGATTGAGACGGGACATATTTATCTGGCACAGCCGCCGCTCTATAAGGTCAGCCGCGGTAAGCAGGTGCGCTATGCCTACTCCGATAACGAGCTTGAAAAAGAGATGAAGGAGTTGGCCCCAAATGGTGAAAAGGTCGATATTCAGCGCTATAAAGGTCTTGGTGAGATGAACCCTGACCAGCTTTGGGAGACGACGATGGACCCAATGCGCCGAACCATCCTCAAGGTGGAGATGGAGGATGCCGTTTCAGCCGATGCGGTTTTCTCGGTGTTGATGGGCGACAAGGTGCAGCCCCGCCGCGAATTTATCGAGCAGAACGCGCAGTACGTCAAAAATCTCGATATCTGATCGGTTGTTTCACGTGAAACAATTGGGGTGAAGGTTTTTTAGGCGTTTTAAGATACGCCCGCAGAAATGAAAGGTGAAGACTGATGGATGAAATCATACATGGCAGACTGATTCCGGTTGACATTGAGAGCGAGATGAAAAAAAGTTATCTCGATTATTCGATGTCGGTCATCGTAGGACGCGCGCTGCCCGATGTGCGCGACGGCTTAAAGCCGGTTCACCGCCGTATTCTTTATACGTTGTTTGAAAACGGCATCTATTCCGACAAAGCGTACCGCAAGTGCGCCGATACGGTCGGCTCGGTGTTGGGCCGTTACCATCCGCACGGTGATGCCAGCGTTTATGACGCGATGGTGCGTCTCGCGCAGGATTTTTCGATGCGCTATCCGCTGATTGACGGCCACGGAAACTTTGGCTCGATCGATGGCGACCCCGCGGCGGCTTATCGTTATACCGAATCGCGCATGAGTAAGGTCTCGATGTCGATGCTTACCGACATCGACAAAGAGACGGTTAATTTTGTTCCGAACTTTGACGACCGTTTGAGAGAACCCAGTGTATTGCCGTCCCGTTTTCCAAATCTTTTGGTTAACGGTTCAACCGGCATTGCGGTCGGCATGGCGACCAATATTCCTCCCCATAACATGAGCGAGGTCGTCAATGCGGTTTGTGCGCTGATCGATAACCCCGAGGCGACGCTCGAAGAGCTGATGCAAGAGCTGCCCGGGCCCGACTTTCCGACCGGTGGTACGATTATGGGTCGCAGCGGCATACGCGCCGCTTATGGCACTGGGCGGGGTCGTATTTTGGTGCGTGCGAAAACCCATGTCGAAGAAATGCATAATAACCGCGAGCGCATTGTCGTCACTGAAATTCCTTACGGCGTCAACAAGGCGCGCCTGATTGAAGCGATTGCCGATCTGGTAAAGGATAAGCGCATCGAGCAAATTTCTGATTTGCGTGACGAGTCGGACCGCGACGGTATGCGCATTGTCATAGAGCTCAAGCGCGACGCCAACACGGCGATCGTACTTAACCAGCTCTATTCCTACAGCCAGATGCAGGAGACCTTTGGCGTTATTATGCTGGCGCTGGTTGGCGGCGTGCCCAAGGTCATGGGCTTAAAAGAAATTCTTCAGCATTATATTACCTTCCAGCAGGAAATTGTCGTTCGCAGAACGCAGTTTGACCTGCGGAAGGCGGAGGAACGCGCGCATATTCTTGAAGGCTTAAAGCGCGCTATAGATATTGTCGATGAGATTATCGCCGTTATCCGTGCGACTAAAGGCAGTCAGGCCGATGCCAAAGCCGCCGTCATGGAACATTTTGATTTTGACGAGCCGCAGGCCGCCGCTATCGTCGCTTTCCGCCTCGGTCAGCTTGCAGGTCTTGAAATTGAGAAGATTATCAATGAGTTAGGCGAACTTGAAGCTAAAATTGCTGAGTGGCGCTCTATTTTGGCCAATGATCAGAAGGTATTGGCGATTATTAAGCAAGAGGTTTCGGCCATCGGTGCTAAATACGGCGATATGCGCCGCACCGAAATCCAGGCCGTTTCGGGTGAAGTCGATATTGAAGATCTGATTCCGGAGGCCGAATGCGTCATTACGATGACCTACTATGGCTATATCAAGCGTCAGCCCACCGACACCTATAAAACGCAGCGACGGGGTGGGCGGGGTGTGACGGGCATGAGCCGCCGTGAAGAGGACTTTGCCACCGAGCTGTTTATCTGCTCGACCCATGATTATATTATGTTCTTTACAAGCCGGGGCAGAGTATATCGCCTTAAGTGCTATGAAATTGCCGAAAGCTCAAGGGCGGGCAAGGGAACGAACATTATTAATCTATTGCCGCTTGAGCAGGGTGAAAAAGTGACCTCGACCATTAAGGTCAGCTCGGTTGAGACCGAAAAATACCTGTGCATGGTCACCAACAACGGTGTGATCAAGCGTACAGCACTTTCTGCCTTTAAAAATATTCGCAAGGCGGGTCTGATTGCGGTAAATCTCGATGAAAATGACGAGCTTGCATGGGTGCGTATGACCGACGGCGCCGATGATCTTGTCATTGCGACCCGGAATGGTCGCGCCATCCGCTTTAACGAGACCGAAGCGCGTGGCATGGGACGAAACGCCCGTGGTGTCCGAGCCATCTCACTTGATGAGGGCGACAGCGTCATCGGTATGGCGCGGGTGCGCGATAACCGATCGATTCTAACCGTGAGTGAGAACGGTCTGGGCCGAAGAACGCCCATCTCGGAATATCCGCTGCGCTCGCGTGGCGGCAAGGGTGTTATTAACTATTACACCGAGAAAAATGGCCCTGTGGCGGGTATTCGTTCGATTGATGAAACCGACGATGTTTTCCTAATTTCAGATGACGGCATCATTATCCGCATCGGCGCTTCTGAGATTACGATGCAGTCGCGCTATGGCGGCGGCGTGCGCGTTATGCGCCTGGCCGAGGGCAGCAAGCTGGTGACATTGGCCAGAGCACCCTCTGAGGAGGCCAGTAGTGACGAAGAAGAGGCTGACGTTGAGACAAACGACACAGTAGAAGCCAGCGAGGCGCCCGAAACCGCTCGGACAGAAGAAAACGCTTCTGAAGAATAACGACAAAGCCGCCGG
>DALYYK010000016.1:0-9912 GCA_031983305.1 Candidatus Fimivivens sp.
ACCGCCGGCGCAACCGGCGGCCAGAAGCACTGCCGCTACGATGGTCAGCAGCCCAATAAAATACCTGCCACGCCCCCCGTGGCTGTTGCGTGATTGTCGTATCATCTACTTTTCCTCCTTGGTATCTGCCATAAGGCCATTGTCAGAATGCGTGGTCGTTCTCTTTTTGCCGGAGGTATCCCTGAAAAGAAAAGCGGCGACAATAAGGCCCGCCAGTGGAAAAATACAATGCCAGTGTTGGGTTAAAAATTGCATTTGATAACCTCCTCAGAATCCTTTGTTTATTGGCAGCAGGAGCCGCCCGCGCTCGAATAATAGATTTCGGGCGGCCAGATCAGTGTCTCAAAATTGGCCACCTCGGCTTTAATCGCCGCCGCGTCAATGGCGGTGATATCCTCGACCACCTTCACATAGCCGTAAAAGGCGTTGTCGGCGGTTGAAAAGTCGAAGTCCTGCTCAGGGTAGAAATAAAAGCCGTTCTCACCGCTGACAATGGGCAGCTGCGTCACATAGTCAGGGATCATCATAAGGGTCTGGTCGGTGGTCGAGGGCGCGTCGTAACGAATACGCCACAGCACATTGGTTCCGGCCTGCACGACCATCACCGCCGGAGAAAAGCCCTGCTCGGTCAACAAAATATCCACTATTTGAATCGGCGTTCCGCTTTCATCGGTTGTCAGCTCGGCCACCGCCAGCAGATCGGTCGGAATCGTATAGCCCGCCGGGGTCGGATCGGGAATAGCCACTTCGGCATCGTTCGTGCTGTTGTCGATCGGCGTACCCGGCTCGACCACGGTGATGCGCCCCCTAATCATGCCCATCCAGCAGCTGTATTGATAGACGCCCGCTTTGTCGGGCGTAAAGCTGATAACATTTTCGCCGGGCTGAAACTGGTGGGTGATGTCATACGCCGGAATATTAAACCGGTTGTTGCAGCCGTTGATGCTGCCCTGCGGCGCGGTGATCACCCATTTGACCGGTGTGCCCGCCTCGACGGTGATGTTGGGATACCGCCCGGGCGCGAGAGTACTCTCAACGAATTGCACACCGTCCTTCATAACCGTGCCGGCGCCCGTGCTATCCGAGGCGTCGGCGGTCAAAAGCGGCATCGCAACCCCTGAGAGGCTGAGGCCCTGCGAGAACATCGACAGGCCCAGCACCGCCACAAGAACGGCCCCCGCCGTCATCATGTTGTGCAGATGCTTTTTAGCAAGCGCGGCGCTCAGTGCCCCCAGCCCCAGCATCAGCGGCAGCGTGCCCAGCGCAAAGACAAGCATCGACAGAGCGCCCTTGACCGGGCTGCCGGTGGAAAGCGCGTACAGCTGCATGGCCTGCAACGGCCCGCAGGGCATAAAACCGTTGAGCAGCCCGACGATCAGCGGGCTTTTTGAGCTTTTTGCCGATGAGCAGCCACCCGCGCAGCCCCGGAACACAGGCATCGATAGACTCAGCCTGCGCATCCACGGAAAAAGATCGAGCATATTAAGCCCCAGAATCACCATAAAAACGCCTGCGCCCAGCTTGATAAAGCCCTGCACCGTGTTTGAAAAGGTAAAGACCGAGCCGGCCGCGCCCACGACAAAGCCCACGGCGGTATAGGATATCACCCGCCCCAGATTATAAAGCAGCCCGGCGCTTAAAATCGGCGACCGGCTGTTCTCAGGCCCACCGCCTGACAGACATTGGGACAGGTTGATGCCCCCGCACATGGCGACGCAGTGCACCGACGTGATCAGACCGACGACAAACAGCGTGCCGAAATTCATGCCTGCCGCGGCCAGTTGGGTGGGTGCAAGCAAATTGATGAGCCCTGTGCGCTCAAGGGCGACAAAAAGTGACGCGATGATCAGCAGCATGCCGAGCGCGCGTCTGTAATGCGTTTTAGCGCGTCCACCCTCGGGCAGAACCTGATAGCCAAGATCTTCAATCGTCCCTATAATCTCTTCGCGCGAGAGGATATCGGCGTCGTATTCAATCTCCGCCTTGCCCGCGCGATAGTCGACCTTGGCCTTGATAATACCGCTCTGTTGCCGCAGCGCGCGCTCAATCGTGTTTTGGCAGCCCACACAGGTCATGCCGCCGATATTCAGGGTTTTAGATTTGATGGCTGTCTCCATATTAAAAGCTCCTATCTATGCTGATGCTGCCCGCGCGCCCTGTGGCCGGCGGGTCGATTGAGCTTACAGCAGTCGGGGGTGCCGCTTCCAAACAGCTCCTGATTCGATTTTTCTAAACGCGCCAAATAGTTATTAAACGCGCGTTTTATGTGTGCAAACAGTTTCATGCCAAAGCCCCTTTCTTAATGTATTAAATGAACATTAACATTTTTATTTGTAGAAATTATGGAGATGCCGATTATTTTAGCGGTCAGTATCTCGAATAATTGGCGCCGTAAACATCAGCGACTGTCTTTTGCCCCGCAAAAAATAACAATAAGCCCCGCCGATAGCTCATCGGCGGGGCTTATCAGGATATAGCTCAGTTTATTGAGCTATATCCTGTTTTTATCAGCTGTTTTAAGTGCGGCACTCAAACAGGCGGCTTATCAATTAAATATTCAACAAAACAACGCTTTGACTCAATTGCGGGTGTGGTATAGCGTTCAGACCAATGTGTCGGCCATGCGGCCCTGCCCGGCAGCTGTTTCATTCCGTTCGTATCAGACGCGGCTTCGGTTAATTCACTCGCCTTCGACCATACGATATCCCACGCCCACCTCGGTGAAAATGTAGCGCGGCTTCGCGGGGTTTTTCTCGAGCTTACGGCGGATTTTAGCCATATTGGCCCGCAGGTTCTGGGTGTCGGCGCTGGCCTCCGGCCCCCAAATCTCACGGATGATAAAGTCGTAGGTCAGCACCCTGCCCGCATATTGCGCCAAGAGACATACGATCTTATATTCGCTTTGGGTCAGATGTATATCCTCGCCCCCGGCCTGCACCAGCCGCTTCTCAAAATCAATGGTCAGATCGCCCGCGCGGTATGCCTGCGTATACACCGGACTGGGCTTTCCCTCATAGGCGCGCGCGTGCCGCAGGGCCGCGCGGATGCGTGCCAGCAGCTCGCCGCCGCCAAAAGGCTTGGTGATAAAATCATCCGCGCCAGCATCCAGCACCTCAATTTTATCCCGTTCCCGCGTCCGGGCCGAGACGACGACAATCGGCAGCGCGCCCCAACGGCGAACCTTTCGGATAATCTCCAACCCGTCCATATCCGGCAGACCCAGATCTAAAATAATGAGATCGGGGCGGTAGGCGTCGAGCATTTCGCAGGCCTCGCCCCCTGTATAGGCCCTTATCGCGTCATAACCGTTGGCGGTCAGCATCGTGCCGATGAGATAATTGATGCTGCGCTCATCCTCAATAATCATGATCTTGTCTTTGATTGCCATGAACCGTTCCCTCCGTCGGCAGTGTAAACTCAAATATCGCGCCCGCACCCGCCTTGTTGCGGGCCGATAAGACGCCGCCATGCACTTTAATGATATCACGGCAGACCAATAGCCCGATGCCCATGTTCCGCTTTTTGTCGGCGCTGCTGGTGCTGGCCATCTCCATATAATCCGCGTCGAGCGTATTCATCCGCGCGGCTGAAATGCCGCTGCCGTTATCGCTGATCGCAAACCGCACCCAATCGTCCACCAATTCCACCTGAATGCGCAGCTCGGTGCAGCCTCCGTGAACCGCCGCGTTTTCCAGCAGATTCCACAGTACCTGCTCAATCAGCATCGCGTCCATCGGAACCTCAAGCCAGCAATCCGGCACCTCGACCTCAATCGCGATATTCGGAAAGCGGCTTTGGAATTTTTCCACCACCTCGCCGATGACCTCCTCGGGAATCTCGGGCGACTTTTGAATGCGATAGGAGTTGCCGCCCACCCGGGTGATCGACAGCAGATTCTCGGCCATACGCAGCATCCATTGGGCCTCGCTTTTCACGTTTTCAAGCAGCGTGCGTTTCTCCTCGCCGCTCAGGCTGTTTTCGTTTTCGAGTACCACGGTGGCGGAGCCTATAATCGAGGTCAGCGGCGTGCGCAAATCATGGCCAACCGCCCGCAGCAGATTGGCGCGCAACCGCTCCTGCTCCGCCGCAATGCGACTCTGCTCCTCCTCCTTAATCTGGCTGGTCAGCGTGCTGGTCACAATAGAGACGCTGAACATCGTGATAAAGGCCAGCGGATAGCCGGTCATATGGGTGGTGAACCGGTAATAGGGGTAGATAAAGGCATAGTTGACCACGATGACCGAAATAAAGCTGGCCAGCGTGCCGTACAGATAACCCGTTGTAAAGCGCGACACAATCAACACACCCAGCACATGAATCAGCGAGGCGTGGCTTTCATTCGCCCCGACGGGTTGCAGCAGCAGGCTTAAATCCAACGCGGCGGCCATTGTGACGATGAGCACGACGCTGTCCTGCCATTTAACCGAAAAGATAGGATGGCGTTTTCGTCTCACCGGCCGAAGTTTTTTGTCCATATGGATCGATCCCCCGCGTGCATCTTTGCTTTTTATCAGTATAACATGGCCTCTGCCCGCTTTCAAGAAAAAGGGGCACTCGAGTTAAGGATAAAAAAGCGGCCCGTTGCCGCTTCTCCGCAACGGGTCGCCTTTATGTCTAAGGGTGGCCTATAAGGTTTTGACGCCGGTATTAAATTTGGGGCAATGTGCCCGCACCGTGCACAGGTCGTTGACCACCTGACTGATTTGAATATCGCAGGTGGCGCTGACCAGCCGGTACGCGTCGGGGAAATTCAGTGCCAGCTTGCGCTGTAAAAAGTCGGTGACATCGGCGACGGCGATTTTGACCGCTTGCTCGAGCGTGTCGGCGGAAGCCAGAAAATAAAGGCTTTCAGCGGTTTCCACAACAGGACGTTGTACAGCGCGGGTGCGATCAACCGTGGTTTTGATGCAGACGCGGCCGGCCGTTTCAATGCCGGTTCCGCTCAGCTCACCGTCGCCCATGCAGGCGTGCAGATCGCCCACCGCCAGCCCCGCGCCTTCTACCTGTACCGGCAGATAGACCCTTGACCCGGCCTTGATCATTTTTGTATCGAGGTTCGCACCGTGATCTCCGGGAACGGCGCAATGAACACGCAGGCCCGGCGCGGGCGCGACGCCGCACACCCCGACCATCGGCGTCAGCGGCAGTTGAATCGACTCTGAAAAATGGGCGAAGCCGTCGCAAATCGGGATGATCTTAGTATCCGGTTCGGTGATGCGGTCGCCGAGTACCCCCAGCCCCCTTGAGGTGACCATAACGCCATGGTCAGCCAGTTCAATCGCGATAATTTCAACGCACAGCGTATCACCGGGCTGTGCGCCCTCAACGGCGATCGGGCCGACCGAGCAGTCCATAATCGAGATGTCGATGTCGGGGCGCTTGACCGAAGCGTCGGTAATCTGCCCGCTGTAGCAGTCATCGGTTTCCACCCAAAAGGTCTCGCCATCCTGCACACGGTACTGCGCAGGGTTATCGCCTGAAAAGTGAAAAATCACTTGATCCTTTGGAATGACACGCATGCCCTTATCCCCTTTCTGTTACCACGCGGACGGCAATATACCGGCCAGATCGAGCAGGGCGTAAGCCGCCGCCACACAAAAGAGCGTGATGATAACCCCCTGCATGCCCTTGGAAGCGTACCAGCCACATTTCCAAGAGGGCTCCATATCGCCGTTTTTGCGCGCGCTGTTGACCATCATAGCCGGGAGAATTGACATGATGACGCCGCCGAAGGTCCCCGCGAGATAGATTGCGTCGACAAAGCTGACAAGTCCGCTGTAAGCCAAAACAAAGGGCGGCAGCGCCACGCACGCAATGGCGGTCAGACGCGTTTTGGGGTCGTCCTCGCTTTTGAACTTGAACATATCCACAATGTTGGTCAGCATTGAGCCGCCTACCGCCCAGTAGGAGGTCATCATCGCGCACAGTGCAAACAGATTTGCCGCAAAAAACGCCCAGGTGCCAAGGGCCTGCCCCCAGGCCAGCGTTGCCACCTCGGTGACGCTATCCGGCCCGGTGAGCGAAATAACCGCTAAAGGAACAAGTGCCAACAAGACGCCGGTGATCAGCATGCCGATCGTAATAGCTTTGGGCAATGCCCTTGCGTCATGCCGCAGGCCGCGCGCCAGTTCGGGCACCGCATATTGCGCAATGTAACAGAAGATGGCCACATTGAAAACGGGAACCGCATAAATCCAGTTGCTGTAGATCGCCCTGCTGACCTCCGCCTTGCCCGACAAAAAGGAGAAACCGATGATAATAGTCAGCAGAACGATCATGCCGCTGCTGATGAATTTTTCGGCAACGCCGGTCGCTTTAAGACCAAACCAGACCACAACGACAGCCGGAATCGTAAACAGCAGGCTGCCGACGGGGCGCGACACCCCCAAAACCTGCGAAAGAATATTGCCGCTACCGTTTGTGTAGGCGATCATGCAGCCGATGGAATTGGCACAGACCGATATAAAGACCAGAATCGAGCCCGCTTTGCCGACATATTTTTCTGCCAGCCCGGGCAATTGCATGGGCTTTCTGGTGCGCAGCGTCGTTTCGGCAACATAGAGCATCGAAACGGTGGTGAACACACCGGCCATAATCAACCAGAGCAGCAGAATTGGCCAGCCCGCCTTGCGGATCGAATAGGCGAGGCCCAAAATACCTGATCCGATATTGGCCCCCACAATGATCAACGCCGCTTCCCAAAAGGTCAACTTTTTTACACTAAGCGCGCCTTCTTCGGTTATGACGGAATTCCCATTAGATTCATTCATCTAGAACGCTCCCTCTTATTAAGTTTTTGGTTGAGATTTCCTTTATTATAGTGAATGTAAATCAACAATTCAATTGATTTTATTAACAATTTTAGAACTTATAATTGAACAATCGCAACAATATCGCAACATAATTATCGTAATAAATTAATTTAACAACACAAAACAAAAACCGATCAATCGGAACTTTATTCTGCCGCAACAGCATTATGCAGGATTTGTTTTTAAATTCATCAAATTAATATATCTGCGATCTATCGCCTGCACTGGCACGCAAAGCTCAACATCTTCAGTCATCGCGCCTCCGCTAACTGCCTTATGAGGCAGAGGGATCACGCTTGAGCCGCCCTGCCGCTCTTTTCATCAAAGGAGGAGGCATTGTGCCCCACCCCGCGCACAACAGTACCCGGGATGCAAAAACCCCCAATCGCAGATTCTACGCTACGATTGGAGGTTTTTAATCTCTGATGGCGCCGGGCCTGTTCACGCCTATTCGCGTCGCGGTTCTTTTGCTATAATCGCCGGTGACGCGCCCACGGACGGATTATTGGGCGATGCCCTTTTTCTTCATCCAGTCAGGCAGTTCCTCCGACTTGAGCCCGTTATAACGGCAGCGTATATAGCGACAGTCGGAACAGATGCCTTTGTTGCCGTTGACTGGCGGCTCGCCTTTAATCTCCTCTTCAAGGAACGCGACCAACGCGCGGATCGGCGCTTCGTCCCCTTCGACCGCGAGGGTGACGGCACCCTCGTTGCCGCCGACACCGCCGCAGCAGACCAAAACGCCCGAAAGATCAAACAACAGCTCAATCGCCTTGAGCTCAGTGACAATAATGGCATTTGACAGACAGTACATGCCAAAATCGGCCCCCATCGAAATGTCGATGTTGCGCGCGCCCACCGCTCGACAGGCCTCGGGAACCGAGGGCACCAGTTTTTCAAGCCCCACCGGCGCAATATATTTGAGCCCGTTGGAGGTTACCGGCCCGATCACACGGGGGATAGTGCCGCCGTCAAATCCCGCGGTGACCACACCGACGTTGCCCTGCATGTCGACGGCGTTGGCGCCCTTAATGACAATTGTCTCGGCGTGAAAATCGCACAGCGCGTCGTTGAGCGCTTTATTCGACGGCCCGCCTTTATAAAAGACGTTTGGGTAGCTCTTTCGGCTGGCGGGGTGGGTAACGCACAGCAGCCCGTCGGTGCTCAGGCCCACAGTACAGCATGCGGGTTCTATGCCGTCGCGGCCCAACATCTCCTGTGCGATAAAGGCGTTGGTCGTGCCGCCGGCCAACAGCACATAGGCCGATTCCCAGGCCTTTTTAAATTCGGGCATCTGCACAACCGCCTTGGCAATCAGCCGCCGCGATTCGGCGGATGTCAGCGTAAATACTGTTTTCATCTCATGAGCCTCCTTCTATTACTGCTTTGCGGGATGTAGCTTCAGATCGACAACGGGGTTTATGAGCGGCGCCATCTCAAAGCCGTTCGGGCCAAAAATCCGGCATTCGGCCACGTCGCCGTCCTGAATATGAAAAGCTCGGGGCGTGCCGGTCGAAAGAATATCGCCGGGCAGCCAACCCTGCATATGCGACACGAGACTGACCAGCCGAGCGGGCTTATGCGTCATGTTGCGAACGGTGTTTTTAGCGTGGACTTCTCCGTTATGAACCGACTGAACCTCAAGCGCCAGCACATCTTCAACCTCATCGGGGGTAACGAGCTGCGGGCCGAAGCTGAAAAAGGTGTCAAAGCCCTTGACCAGCGTGAGAAAGCGCGGATTTAACCGCAAAATCGATTCCTCGGTCATGTCGAGTATGGTGGTGTAGCCGACGATATAATCCATCCAGTCCTCTTCCGAGATGAATTTGCAGGCCTTGCCGAGGATAATGCCAAGCTCCGCCTCGGCGGTTGTTTTTTGCGCCTCAGGCAGCGCCGGAATTTTGATGTCGTCACCGGGGCCGGTGATGCAGGAGGCCGGCTTATAAAAGCTGCCGGGAAAACCGACCGGCGCGTTTTCTCCCAAGTCGCCCGCGTGGTCGACGTAGTTGAGGCCGATGCCGAAAATGCGCGGCGGGTTGCGATAAAGCGGACCATAGACGACCGCATCAAACGGCACGGTGCCGGGCAGGCTCTCCAGCTCGGTCTTGCCACCCGCATTATACCAGGCGGTCAGGCCGGGGATCTGGCCGGCGCAGATTAGCGCATACATCTCCGTTTCCCAAGCGGTACCCTTGGCGGCGTTGAGCGCGGCAATCGGAAACACGCCGCTAGCGGTAACAATACCGGCGATCTCCACACCATTTTGTCGGATGGTTGCAAGTCTCATGGTAGATCTCTCCTTTATAGCTTAAAATTCAATAATTCGGCTTATTTCTTGTGTCTCAAAAAGCGGCGCTCTTTTTCGCCGCAATGCCTTTGTGGCCCTTTAAGCGGCGTTTAACGCCGCCTGTACTTTTATTAACGTTACCATGATTTTGGAGCTTTGTAAAGGAGGGCTTTTCCTATTATACTATAATTTGGCCCCTATATATTAGGATGTGTAAATTATGTATACCCAACATTAAAAGAACCTCACAAGCATGGCGCATCTGATTTTATTGCCATGTCTACAAAGTCTATTCCGCCGTTTGACAATAGGTATATTCCTATGTATTCTAATTAAAAGCGGCGTGGATCGCCGCTTGAAAGGAATAGGTGTCGCCACATGTTTGTCAACCGAAATCCTAATTATTTTCTTACGGTGGCGAGGGAGCGAAATATCTCTCGCGCGGCTCAAAAGCTATTTATTTCGCAGCCCTCCCTCAGCCAGCATATCGCAAAGCTCGAAGAGGCGCTGGGAACCAAGCTCTTCGACCGCTCTCAAAATCCACTGGCGCTGACGCCGAGCGGACAGATGTACCGAAGCTATCTCGAGAACAGCAACCATCTCTATCAAAAATTTCAGTCGGGACTTGGCAGCCTGAATTCCTCGCGCAGCCAGACCGTCAGCCTCGGGCTTGGGACCTGGCGTGGCTCGATTCTATTGCCGCAAATTCTGCCCGGCTTTTTGCAGGCACATCCGCATGCCCAGATCAACCTCCACGAATATCCGATCAGCGAGCTATACGCCCTGCTACAGGCCGGAACGACCGATTTTGCC
>DALYYK010000016.1:9922-15462 GCA_031983305.1 Candidatus Fimivivens sp.
GCCATGAACACCTCGGCCACCGGCTCGCCCGATGCCTTTGTCACCGAGACGATTAACTATGAGCGCATTCTTCTGGTCATGCACCGCGATAATCCGGCGGCGCAAGCCTTGATTGGCATGCGCGCTAAGGGCCTGCCGCTGGATTTAAAGCAGCTTGAAGCTCAACGGTTTATTGCGTTAAACCAGACGTTGACGGTGGGGCGGCATGTCAGCAATTTTTTAGAAAAGAATCTACTGGTCTTTTCTGAACGGCTCAACACCACCAATAACCACACAGCGCTGCAACTCGTCGCCGCGGGTCTAGGCTTTTGTTTTCTGGTCGAGACCGGCGTTAAGGACGCCGCAAACTACCCGGGCCTGATTTTCTTCGATACCCGTTCGGCCGATCTGAATATTCCACTGTCGTTCTGCTACAAAATCAACACCTATCTCGCACCGCTTGCCCAAGCGCTGATGGATACGATCCGAACCTATTACCAAAACTGGGAAATGAACGATTTAACGATTTTATAGCGCCTGAATCGGGCATATCGCGCAGGCGGTATGTTTGATAGCGCCGAGCGCGCAATCCAAATGCAAAAGGCCCAGACGAATTCCCCAAAGAGATTCGCCTGAGCCTTTATGAAGATTTTAGGGCGCCTCCGGCGCGGTGTAACAATTGCAGTGCTCCCCGGCAAGTCCGGGCGGCAGGAGGATTTGGTTGCCGATGGTGCCACACTTTGAAAGCTCTAATGCCCACGCCATTAAAGAACAGTCAAGCCGCCTATTGGCCTAAATACCCTTCAGCGTCACTGTCACGAGTTGCCTTTTGGCTCATGTGATATCGTACAGCCTTTACGATCAGATATATCCCCAACGCAGCAAACAGCCCGAAGCAGAGCCCTGCGAAGTCAAGCCATACATCCTGAACCTGCGAACCACGATATGAAAAAATCTGTATCGTCTCGTCAAGCGTCGCAACGATCAATCCCCCAAAAGCGCAATTCGCAATGGGCTGAAGCCGCACGCGTCCGAACAGCATCAGCAACAACGCAAGCTGGACGCCAAGTGCTGCAAACTCGGCGAAGTGGGCTAGCTTACGGACAAAATGGTCGGTCACGTTCCCAGCTCCGGCCATAGCCTCCAGCACTGGCTTAACCCTTGCGAGAACGCCAAGGCTCAGCGCCTGCGACGCATCGATGCTCTGCATCGAATTGCCCCAGATAAAAGCCAATGTGGCAAGCATGAACAGAATCAGAACAGCGGTCAATATACGTTTTGTTTTCATGTTATCAATAACATCCATCCGTCGCGTCGAAAGATATCTTGCATCTCTCTTACGCCATATCTTTACAAACGGGACAATAATTCTATTGTGGCGAATGCGCAGGCAGGCTGCGAGTAGTATGGCACATCCAACAGGTTTTATGTGATTTATATTATAGCACGTTGCGCCAAACATATAAACAAACATCTGTGTAGTGCATCGCATCTCTTTGTTATAACGGCATGGGCAACAGACATCTACCGCATGGTACAAGTCCGTTGCCCATCTAATCTTTGTAAGGTATACACCGGATTTTGATCCCTTTATAAACCTCGTGTATCGCGCCGGTTAATGTCCTTGTTTGAACCGCGTTATCGCCGCCTATTGCTCCTTTTTTTCAAACTTCTCTCTCAGCTTAGACAGTGCCTTTGATTCCAGCCTTGAGACGTAGGAGCGTGATATGCCCATGCTTTGGGCGATCTCCCGCTGGGTCAGCGGGCGCTTGCCATGCAGACCGTAACGCAGTATCACGATATCTCGCTCGCGGTCGTTGAGCTCGCTCTCGATGCTGTGGTGCAGCTCCTGCGCACGCAGACGAAATTCGATATCCTCAAAGATGCTGCCCTCATCCGCCATAATGTCCTGCAATGTCAGCGCGTTGCCGTCCTTGTCGGTATCGATCGGATCAAATATGTAGACATCCTGCGCTGTTTTCTTGCGGTTACGGAAATACATGAGGATTTCATTTTCTATCACCGGCTCATTGACACGCCCACAATTTTGAAAAAAGCGCATAAATGGCTGATTCATACGGTTTTTAGGCTCAACGTCATTTCAGAAAATGCCAGCGTCGGGGAGAAAATTCGGTTTTATCGGCGCAAACAGGACATGAAATGCGACTTTTTCGCGGACAAAATCGGCGTTTCGAGGACATCAATGATGGACTATGAGAGTAATAAAAGAGAGCCGGGATTGGAGGTTTTAGAGCGTATTTCTGATGTTTTAAAGGTGCCGATTACCATGCTTTGCGACGATTATTATCTGTTTTCACGATATCCTTACAGCGCGAAAATCCAAGAAATTCGAACCGAGCATGGCCTGACACAGGCCATGCTCGGCAAAATGCTTGGCGTAACAGCAAAGTCTGTGGCACGGTGGGAGCAGGAAAAAGCCATTGTAACACGGGCACAGTGGGGAAAGTTGCGTCGGTTATTTCCGTTTCCATCCATCTGAACAAAAATTAAAATTGACTGCCCGAAGACGAAATATCTCTGGGCAGTTTTATGATTATCCAATTCCGTGATATCCGTTTTTCTCCGCGTGGCCGGGTATATACAAAGGGTGCGCTTCAACCCACTGCCAATCCCATTACAGAGTGGGCGACTTTCCGCAAGTATCATGTTAGTTAGATAAGCACGCGTCCTGAGTCATACAACCCGGTCTCGGTTACTATACTACCCCAGCAGCCCAACCTCCCCATAATAGCGCACCGCGCCGGGGTGCAGCGGTATCGACAGATCCCTGCTTATAAAATCAGGGCTGTTCTGCGCCTGCGCCAGCTCGTCCATATTCTCGTGAAGGTATTTGGTGATCGTATAGCCCAGTTGCTCATCCATGCTATCATCCACGCACAGCAGGCATTTGACCCCGAAGGTTTCGACATCCTCGGTCTGCCCCTCGTAGGTTCCAGCCGGTATCACGGCTTTAACAAAACGGTTGTCACGGCTTAAAATCTGATCCAGCTCCTCATCGGTGTAAAACAGTAGCCGACAGGACTGCGCGTTCGCCAAATCGGCCATGCTCTTGATCGGAATGCCCGCAAAACCGTGCACGGCGTCAACCGTCCCCTGCTTTAGCGCGTCGCTGCCCGAGCCAAGGCCGTAATGCTCCAGCCTTGTATTCGTCCCGTCAATGTCCAGAACCCCCAGCGCCATCAGCGCGGAGGCCTCTGTCGTCGAATCCTGCGGCCCGACCGACACTCGCTTGCCCAAAAGATCGTGGACATAAACCAGTCCGGACGTATCGGCGGTCAGCCAGTTAGAATAGCTTAAATAGACCGCGCCAATGGCCCTTAGGCCTGCCACCTGCTCGTTTTTAAAAGCGCCTGTTCCCGAATAGGCGCTATAGGCCACGTCTGCGCTGACCAGCGCCATATCGACTTGACCGGCCTGTAGACCTTTGACATTGAACAGCGATCCCTGCGAGGCGCTGATGTTGATTTTAAGCGTCGGGACAGCCTCGTTGAGAATCTGCGCAATGGCGCGCCCAACCGGGTACATCGTGCCCCCGCTGTCGGCTGTGCCAATGGTCAGCACCTGTATATTAGGGCTGGCGTTACGGTCGTTGCTTTTAAGCAGTTGTCGGACGACGGCAAAGCATGCCGTAAGCACTGTGGCCGCTAAAGCAACGGCAATCAGCATTTTCAATCGTCGACTGAACATTGGACAGCCCCTTTCAAACAAGATTTTAGCGACTCAATTCTCGCCGCGGGCAGCGAGATGACCGCCTTGACACTATTATAACACGGATAAAGCGATGATTCCAATCATTAAGCAAAAACAAGGTGAGTCTACAGGAAGTAGACTCACCTTGTTTGATAGAAAAAGGGGGATGTATTAAGCTATTTTAAAGGCCACCGTCTCAGCGGGGCAGCAGGCTGGAAACAACCGAGAGGAATATCGGATTATAAATATCGTCGATGATGACGGCGAAGGAGGGGTAAAGCACCCACGCGATGGTATGCCAGCCGTACTCATCCATAACCGCTTTAGTGTTGGCGACGGCATTCGGACCCGAACCGCAGCCCCATCCACAGTTGCCCGCCGCCATAACGGCGGCGCCGTAGTTGCGTCCAAACATGTTGTACGAAACGAAGACAGCGAACAGTGCCATCAGCACCGCCTGCGCGGCCAGAATAATGCCCATCTGGCCCGCGACGGGCGCCAGCTTGGTGATATCGATCGACATCAGCACGAGCGCGAGATAAAGCTCTAAGAACATGTGCTCAATGGCGTCGACCTCAGGCGTGTAGAACTTGATGTTCGCGGCCTCCATCACATTGCGCGCAATCGCACCCGCAAAGAGGCAGCCGATGAACTTGGGCATCTCGATATAAGGGATGTTATCAAGCAGCACATAGATCGGCATGCCAAGTGCTGCCAGCAGCAGCGTGAGCGAGAACATCGAGATCATGCGTCCGTTGTTAAGCTCGGGCGCTTTGCCGCTCAAAATTGCCTCGGGCTTATCGTTTGGGTCGGACTTCAGCATATGCCGTCTGATTAGGAACGCCGCAACCGGGCCACCAATCAGCGAGCCCATAACATTGCCCATGGTGCCTGCGGCAACACCGATTGTAACCGCATCCTGAGCGCCCATTTTTTCAAAAATTGCACCGAAGGCGGAAGCCGTACCAACGCCGCCCGACATAGAAGCCGAAGAGCACTGAAGTGCCAGCAGCGGATCAAGCCCTATAACCTTGCCAAGCACTAAGCCGACAATATTCTGTAACGTAATCAGTAGGCAGGCTGCTATCGCAATCATGGCGCAGAGCTTTCCGCCGGCCTTTTTGAGCATCTTGACGCTGAACCCAAAGCCCACGCAGAGGAAAAACAGGTTCTGACACAGATCCTTCATCAGCGTGTCGTTAAACGAAAATGATATGGCGCCCGACATCTTGATCGTCGAAATGGCCAGCGAAAAAATCAGTCCGGACACAACAGGGGCCGGTATCGCGTATTTTTTGAGCATGGCCGATCGGCCCACAATAGCGCGTCCCAAGAAAATGACGATAGCCGCAAAGCCCAATGTGGTCAGGTATTCAAATTTAAATGAAGCGATTGCACCCTCCGCCGCGGGGGTATAGGTGCCAAAATACTCTAGAATCTCCTGCATAATCTTCTACCCTTCTCTTGTATGTTCAACATCATTCGCCAGCTGGAAACATACATAAGTATACCGATAGAATAGCACCACTTCAATTTTAGTAGCTATTGTAGACGTTTTGTAATTATAGTATTTGACTAGTCAGGCCTTTTTCGACAATTAATCAAGCACATTATTGTGCACATTATATAACCTTGTATTTGATGGACGGCCGCCCGCCGGTTTGATAATCAATGGTGCTGATCACCTGATTGGTCTCAAGCATGTAGTTCATATAGCGCCTGACCGTAATGCGGGACAGGTTGACGCGACCCGCAATTTCTTCACTCGTGAAAAATCGGGTGCTGTTGCCGCTCAAAAACTGCCGGATCATCTTCATCGTGCTTTCGTTGAGGCCCTTTGAGAGCGTCTG
>DALYYK010000017.1:0-15052 GCA_031983305.1 Candidatus Fimivivens sp.
TAAAAAATGGAGCACAAAAGAATAGTCCGGGGCAACAACACCACCGTTCCCACCGGAGCGGAGCTGTTAAGCGCCTTTGAAACCTATGCCGTAACCGAAAAGCATCAAGCCGGAAGAGGCGACGCACCGCTTAACAGCGCCGAATGCGTTGCCGCCAGTAGAGAATTTATGATTGAAAACAAAAAATAATACCGGTCTTCCCTATTTTTATACCGTAACCCGTTCGGAAATCGCTTCATAGATCGCCCGACCAATGCCTTTTACCTGCAACAACTCCTCTTTTTGAGAAAAACCGCTGTTTGCTTCACGATAGGCGATGATTTCTCCAGCCAGCACGGGGCCGATTTTAGGCAGCTCTTGCAGCTCCTCGGTGGTGGCATGGTTTAGGTTCACCAGATAGATCGCTGAGGCCGACGGCAGCTCTGTGTACGCCTCGGTGGCAACACCGTGGTCATACAGGCGGTTTTCCCACAGCATAATGCCGATCAAAACAAGGAGCAGGCCAAGACAGTAGACCAGAATAAACCAAAGCCAGCGCTTTTGCTGCTTGAGTTGTTCTATCCCCATCTTTGCCGCTCCTTTACATCATCGGTCCAACGTATTCTCTATATATGTAATCAACGCCGCGACCGCCCCGTCGTCGACATGGCAAAGCGTCTGTTCACACAGCGCCTGAATGTCCGCCGGGGCATTTTGCGGGCAAAAGGATCGAATACCCGGGCGCGACAGCATTTCAAAATCGTTGTAGTAGTCGCCGATGGTCAGCACGCGGCTACGTTCAAGCGAAAGATGATCAATCACCCATTCAAGCGCGCTGCCCTTTGAGACGCCGTCCGGCATCACCTCGATAAAGCGATCACAAGAGACGGTAGTCTGCATGCCGCCGGTCAGATGCTGTTCGATAAACGCGAGCATCTCGGCCTGCTCGCTGGGGTCGTGGTGAACGACCAGCTTGCACCACGGATCGGTCACCGAGGATAGCTTTCCCGTAAGGCTGGGCAGCATCCATTGGGCGCTGACGCCAAGCTCCACGCGGTGGTCGGGGCACCAGACCGCAATGCTGTGCTGTGGATATTGATCTAATAGCACATCCACGAGACTCAAGGCCGCATCGGTGGGCAAAACGGCGTTATACAGTCTTTGTCGCGCTTTAAAATCGTAAATCAGGCCGCCGTTCAACATCAGGCAGGGCAAATTGACCGGCAGTATCTTTTGCAACGTAACGGTGCTGGGGTGCAGGCTCCGGCCGGTAGCCAGCGCAAAACGCCCACCATTTTCGGTGAAGTACCGCAGTGCCTCAACGTTCTGCGGCGGAATTTCATATTGATCGGTTATCAGCGTTCCGTCCATATCTGAAAACAGACAGAAGCCGTCAAATTTCTTCATCAGCTCATGCTCCTTCTGAGTTTGTTAAGAAAATTGCTGAAATAGTCGGGCAAGGGCGACTCAAAAATAAGGTGCTCCGCTGTAATCGGGTGAATAAACCCCAGCAAGGCGGCGTGTAAGCACTGCCCCTGCAGCGGCACACGCTTAGCGGGCCCATAGACCGGGTCGCCCGCCACAGGATGCCCGATGGACGCCATATGCACCCGAATCTGATGCGTCCGCCCAGTTTCGAGCTTGCAGCGTACCAGCGTAAACTGCGAAAAGCGCTCCAACACCTCATAGTTCGTGGCCGCGTACCGGGAATTTTTCTCGGTGACACACATTTTTTTGCGGTCAATCGGGTGCCGTCCAATCGGTCGCTCGATCCTCCCCTGATCCTCTTTAACGCGTCCGTGCACAACCGCAAAATAGAAACGATCGATGCTGTGTGCGGTAAATTGGGTCGACAGCCCCTCATGCGTCGCGTTATCCTTGGCGATGACCAGCAGTCCGCTGGTGTCCTTGTCGATGCGGTGGACAATGCCCGGGCGGATGACACCGTTTATCGAGGAAAGCCGACCCGCGCAATGATGCAGCACCGCGTTGACCAATGTGCCGCTCGTATTCCCCGCCGCCGGATGCACGACCATCCCCTGCGGCTTATCCACCACCAGCAGATGACGGTCCTCATAGATGATGTCGATCGGAATATCCTCGGGAAAGGCGTCGAGATTGATCGGCTCCGGCTCGCTGTAGGTGACGATATCCCCTACTTTGACCTTGACGCTTTTACCTGCCGCAACACCGTTACACAGAACCAGCCCCTGCTCGCAAAGCAATTGAACCGCGTTGCGGCTCAGCGACGGATCTGAAACGGCGCTGATAAAAGCGTCCAATCGGGCGCCCGCATGCTCAGCTGTTACTTGAATCTGCATTGCCATCGTTTTCTTTTTCCTTATCGGTGTGAAGCGGCTGCGGTTTTTTGCGTTCCGAACGAAACACCGCCACCAGCATCAAACAAGCGCCCACCACCACGCAGCAGTCGGCCAAATTGAACATCGGATAACTGAAAAGCGCGTTGATGTCGATATAATCCACCACAAAGCCATGGCGGATGCGATCGATCAGATTGCCCAAGCCGCCCGAAATAATCAGCAGAATACACAGGCGTTCTAAATTGTCCTTGATTCTGCCGCTAAACAGCAGCCATCCCGCGCCGCAGAGGATAACCGCCACCAGAAGGATCAAAAGCGTGCGCTGGCCGGTAAAAATTCCAAACGCAGCGCCGCGATTTTCGACATAGGTCAGGCTTAAAACCCCGGGGATCACCGTCATGGTGCCAACGGGGGCTAAGCTGCCCAGCGCCCAAAGCTTAATCAGCTGATCACATGCGACCAGCACAGCCACCAATATAAAGCATATTGTCGCAGTCATAGTTTATGAACCGTTCTTTCCGTCTGTTGTAGCCGGGCACACCCCACTACTGAAGAACGGCGCATCACAGACGTATGATGCGCCGTCACTTTTACACAGACTAAATTATTTGACGATAGCCGCGCAGCGCGCGCAAAGTGTGTTGTGATCGTGATCTTGTCCGACTGTGTTGGAGAAGGACCAGCAGCGCTCGCACTTTTCGCCGTCGGCGCCGATCACCTCAATGCCAAGCCCATCAATGTCGGCAGCCTCCCCGCCGACGCCGTTGACAATCTCCACCTGCGAGACGATGAGCACCATCGGCAGCAGCGCTTGAACCGAGCAGATAAAATCGTACAGCTCGCCCTCAGCGTGCAAAATGACCTTGGCCTCGAGCGATTTGCCGATCTTCTTCTGCGCGCGGGCCGTTTCGAGCACTTTGTTGGCGCTGTCGCGAAGCAGATGGATGCGCTCCCACTTGGCCATAAATTCGGCGGAAGCCTTCGCCTGCACACCGTCGGGCATCTCGTGGAACATGACCGATTCGGTGCTGTCGCCGGTCTGTTTGGGCAGGTAACGCCAGATTTCCTCGGCCGTGAACGGGATGATCGGGGCCAGCATCAGCGTCAGGCCGCGCAGAATGCGATAGATCGCCGTCTGGGCCGCGCGCCGCGCGTCGGAGTCGGCCGCCTCGACATACAGGCGATCCTTGAGCACATCGAGATAGAAATTGGACATATCCACGGTGCAAAAGTTGTGGATCGCATGATAAATGATATAAAATTCGTAGGTGCCGTAGGACTCGCGCACTTTGGATGCAAGATCAGAAAGCTTTGCGAGCGCCCAACGGTCGATATCAAACAGTTTGTCGTCCGGCACCGCGTCGGTGTTCGGGTCAAAATCGTAGAGGTTGCCCAGAATATAGCGGGCGGTATTGCGGATTTTGCGGTAAACCTCCGAGAGCTGCTTTAAGATATCCTTGGAAATGCGGATATCGGAGTGGTAGTCGGAGGAAGCCACCCACAAACGCAAAATGTCGGCGCCGTACTCATCGGTGATATCCTCGGGCAACATACCGTTGCCCAGCGATTTGGACATCTTTTTGCCCTCGCCGTCGACAACCCAGCCGTGGGTGCAGATCTCGCGGTAGGGCGCGGCGTTGCGCCAGGCCACAGCCGTCAAAAGCGACGACTGGAACCAGCCGCGGTACTGGTCGGCGCCCTCAAGATAGAGGTCGGCGGGCCAGCTGTGCCCCTCGCGGGCATCAAGCACGGCGGCGTGCGTGACGCCCGAATCAAACCAGACATCCATGATGTCGGTTTCCTTGGTGAATTCCTGGCAGCCGCAATGCGGGCAGGTCGTGCCCTTTGGCAGAATATCGGCGGCATCCTTGGTGTACCACGCGTCAGAGCCCTCGGTTCTAAACAGCTCGGAAACGGCGGCGATGCTTTCGTCGGTGACATGCTCCTTGCCGCACTCCTTGCAGAAGAAAATCGGAATCGGCACGCCCCAGGTACGCTGGCGCGAGATGCACCAGTCGCTGCGGTCCTGCACCATCGCGGTCATGCGGTCCTCGCCCCAGCCGGGAATCCAATGCACGGTGCGGATCGCCTCAATCGCCTGATCTCTAAACTGCTCCACCGAGCAGAACCATTGCTCGGTCGCGCGAAACAGAATCGGCTGCTTGCAGCGCCAGCAATGGGGATACTGGTGGATGACATGCTCGCTGGCAAACAGCGCGTCGTTTTGCTGCATGTGCTTGTAGATAGCCTTGTTGGCTTCATCGGTCGTCAAGCCGGCAAATTGACCGGCATCTTTGGTCATGCGGCCCTTGTTGTCAACGGGAACCAGAATCGGCAGCTGCGGATAGTGCTTGCAGACCTCAAAGTCCTCAAGGCCATGGCCCGGCGCGGTGTGGACGATGCCGGTGCCGCTCTCAAGCGTGACATGGTCGCCCACAATGACCAACGAATCGCGGTCAAAGAAAGGGTGCTTGCAGACGCAAAGCTCAAGCTGCGTGCCCGAAAAACGGCCCAACACCGAGTAATCCGCAATGCCCGCCACCTGCATGACCTGCGGCAGCAGCTCCTCGGCGATGACATAAAACGCCTCACCGGCCTTGACGAGCGCGTACTCATATTTGGGCCCGACACAAAGCGCCAGATTCGCGGGCAGCGTCCAGATCGTGGTCGTCCAGATAACGATATAGGTTTTGGAGAGATCGGCGCCCAGCTTCGTGAACAGGCCCTTGTCGTCGGAGACCTGAAATTTGACATAAACGGTGGTGCAAGGATCCTCGGCGTATTCAATTTCCGCCTCGGCCAGCGCGGTCTGGCAGTCGGGGCACCAGTAAACCGGCTTTAATCCCTTATAGATATAACCCTTTTTAGCCATTGCGCCAAAGACCTCGATCTGCTTGGCCTCAAACGCGTTATCAAGCGTAATATAAGGATGATCATAATCGGCTAATGTACCAAGGCGCTTAAATTGCCCCTTTTGAATCTCAACATGCTTTTTGGCAAACGCGCGGCAGGTCTGGCGCAGCTCAACCGGCGTGACGGGCTTGTCCACGCCAAGCTCGGCCAGCGCTTTAAGCTCAATCGGCAGGCCGTGGGTATCCCAGCCCGGGATGTACGGCGCGCAATAACCCAGCATGTTCTTAGAGCGCACGATGATGTCCTTGAGCGTCTTATTAAGCGCGGTGCCGAGGTGGATCGACGCATTGGCATAAGGCGGGCCGTCATGAAAAATAAAAGACGGCTTGCCCTTGTTATGCTCAACCATTTTGTAATAAAGGCGCTGCGCTTCCCACTCTTTGATCATCGCGGGTTCCTTTTGGGGAAGCGAGGCACGCATTGAAAAGTCGGTCTTTGGCAGATTCATCGTGCTGTTGTAGTCATTAGCCATTGGGTTCTCTCTCCTTAAATTAGCTTATACGGCCTCCCTCTTAAAAGGCGAATTCCATCCTGCGGCTCTGCGCGGATTTCTTATCCGATCAGAATCGGGCGAACGGCGAAGCATCGCTCCGAATGCCAGATGTCAAGCAATACACCGTCAGGCGTTACACTCTTTACGAGGGGAACCGTGTTATTTTTTGAATTTAGGCAGGTTGTTGTTGCGTTTGATCTTAAAGGCCTCGCCAAATCTCATATCACCGAACTTAGAATTTTCGGGCGTCTCATAGGGGGCGGCATCATCGTCATACGCGTCATCGGCGTCGGTATCTTCTTCTTCAAGCGCCGCGCCAAAACCGGCGATCTCCTCGTCGTCTTCAGCGTCGACATCCGCCGCCATCGGTTCTATATCCTCGGGCTCGGGCTGGGGGACGGGCTTTTCATAATCGGCATAGGATTCGGGTAACCCCTGTGCCGCCGCTTGGGCGCCATTGCCAATCGCCTCAGGAGCCTCATCGGGTTCATCCTGCCCGGGCAGAGCGCTGATGATTTCAAGATGCCGCTTATACATGTCCAACAACCGGTTTTTAAAGCTGGCAACCTCGCGCTGGGTGCGCAGCAAATTCTCCTGCTCGCGCTCAATCTGCCGCTTGGCGTGGTTGGTCATCGCCTCGGCCTTGATGGTCGCGTCACGCAGAATAATTTCCGCCTTGGTCTTCGACTCGCGGATGACGCTGTCACCCAGCTTTTGTGAGCCGAGAATCGCCGTGCGCAGACTTTCTTCATCCTCACGGTATTCCTGAAGCTTGTCGGCCAAAACCTCCAGCTTTTTCTCCAAATCCGAATTTATTTCAAGCAGCTCGGACATCGACTTTGCCGCCTGCTCTAAAAAGGCGTTGACATCGTCCATTCTGTAGCCAAATCCGAAGGTTTTATCAAAAGTTTTCTCAGCGATTTCTTTTGGCGTTAGCATGCGTGATCCCCCTTAAATATATTTGAGGTATGTGATATGAAGTCTTCCTTTTTTTGTGGGATTGCCAATGGCCGCGATGACAAATTTACCAAAGCCGCGAATCGAGAGCTTGTCCCCTTCGGCCACCTCTTTGGAGGCTGACGCCTGCGGCTGTGCATTTTTCTGCACGCAGCCCTGTGTGATCAGTTGGACGCTGTCTGCTCTGCTGCCGCCTGTGAGCATCGCCACGACGGCGTCGAGCCGCATGGCGCTCACCACACCGTCGTGCGTTTCGGTTTTAAAGGCAGTAGGCAAACTTTCAGGCTTACCAGGTCTGCATTCAACTCCGACGTTGCCGATCTTGCAAAGCTCGGCCAGCGCGAGCTTTGCCGCGGCATCGAGCAAAAACACAACGGCGAGGCAGTCTCCGACCAAAATGTCGCCGACTGCCTCACGTTTAATCCTCAAAGCCATCAACGACCCCAGCACGTCCCGGTGCGAGACGGTGTAGCCCCTTGGAAATAGGATGGTCAAAGCTGTAAAAGGATAATCGGTTTCATCAAGAGAAATACGGCCCGCGGTCTCGCTCGGCAAGGCGCAGAACACCCGCCGCTGTGCGTCCTCAAAGCCACCCTCAAAAAAACAGGATGCTTTTTGAGGGTTTAAGAGTCCATATTGTGCCGACAGCACCTGTTCGTGCTCATTGAGAAAGGCGGAAAAGCAGGGCCTTCCACGCTTCTCGGCCAGATCGCACAAGTCAGCCAGCTTTGAGAGCAGTATGCGGTCAGATTCTTCGCCAACCGAATCAAAACGACGGTTCATTTAGAAATAAACACCGCTGTTTTCCAGCTCGTCCAGCAGGTCGCCCACAAAGTCAACGTTGTAGGGCGTGATGATAAAGGTGCTGTTTGCCACACGCTTAATCTGCCCCTGATTGGCATAGGCCACGCCGCTCAAAAAGTCAACAAGACGGCGAGAGACCTCCTTGTTGGTCGATTCGAGGTTCAGCACAACGGTGCGCTTATCGTTGAGATGGTCGGCAATTGACGAAGCGTCGTCAAAGCGCTCAGGCTTGACCAGCACGACCGAAAGCTGAGTGGTCGCGGCAATGTTGACCACCTTGTTAGAACGCTTCACCATTTCAGGCTCACCGGCGTAGGGGTTGTCGGCGACAGGGGTTTCCTTCGCCGCACGCTTATGCGAGATAAGCTCCTGCTCGCCCTCTTTTTCATAATCATAATCCTCTTCATAATCGTCCTCGTCGGGCATTCCCATAAAACTGCGGAATTTATCCATCATACCCATTCTATAATATCCCTCACAGTCTTTCTCCGAAAAGTTCTCTGCCTATCCGGACAATATGACTCCCGTGCTTGATCGCGAGCGGAAAATCACCAGACATCCCCATAGACAGAATATCCATACAGACATTATCCATTTTTTTTGCCTTGATGTCAATAAAATGACGGTACATCTGCGCAAAATATCGTTCTTTTGTTAGGCCGTCTGTTACATTCGGCGGAATGCACATCAAACCTTTGATCTGTAAATGGCTCAATTCGGCCATCTGAGCCAACAGCTCAGGCAGCATTTGCGGTACAACGCCCGACTTTGACGCTTCGTTGCCGATATTCACCTCAATGAGCACCGGCATGACGCGCCCTGTCTCTGCGGCGCAGCGGTCTATTTTTTCAGCCAGCGACAGTCTGTCCACCGACTGAATCAGCGACACCCGGTCGATGATCGCTTTGACCTTATTGGTCTGTAAATGCCCGATAAAATGAATTTCGCAATTGTTCTTGTGATAATCGTCGTATTTTTCCAAAAGCTCCTGCGCGCGATTTTCGCCTAGCAGCGTGATGCCGGCGGCAACCGCCTCGTTAACGCGCGATGCGCTGTTGGTCTTGGTCACCGCAATGAGCCGGACATCGGCAGCGCTGCGGTGTGCCCGCTGCGCTGCAAGCGCGATCCGCTCCAGCAGCACCTTGACGTTCTCGCCAATATCAGACGATCTTTCCGTCATAGATATCCGTCCCCTTTACAATCACTTCGTCGAATTGATTTATCGGTTCATAGCCGGAATCCTCTTCATTTCTCGCAGGGCTGGTGCATAGCACAAAATTCTCGCCGGTGTAAATACGTTCTATCGGCTTAAAGGTAATCAAATTGCCGTTTTTGACATAAACGCCCTCGGTCTGACCCTCATAGCGCAGCGCCTGCTTGCCGATGCGCAACCCCGTGTAGGATTTAAAGCTGATATCGAGGTCGACCTGCCGCAGATTGATCAGTGTCACATTGATGTAATTGGTTCTGAGAATGACGACCGCGTCGCCGCTGTCGTCGGGGAGGACGCGATAAACCGAAGCTGGAATATCGTTGCAGCCCTGAATATTAAAATCCAGCTCGACCATCGTACCCGCGACAAAACGCTTGGTATCGTTTTTGTCAACGACCAACGCTAAATACCAGTCATGCCCCTGTTGCACCTTGCCGATCGTGCTAATCGGCTCCGCCTTCATGGTTCCATTGATGGCGCGCCGGTAATCGTCGAGCGAGATTGACTCAAAATCAGGAGTCAGGCGCGTTTCGTACCCGTCAACCGTCGAACAGAAATAGCCGCCGGTATTGATCGAGACGCTTTGAATCGGCTGCGAGGTCTCAGCGGCCAGACGGCCCTTCTCATTTTTGAGATAGGAGATGCGCTCAGCATAGTTGGTATCACGCCCGGTGGAGACGCGATATTTGCCCAACAGCAGCTGCAACCGGTTGCGTACGTCGTTGATATCCGAAAGGTCGCGCCTCATCGCGGCATCGACCAGACCGCCTACCGTGTCGCTGACTTGAGCGCGCAGTGTGTCGGCCCCTAAAAGCTGCGCGGAAGTACGCTGCGCTTCGCCTAAGAGGGCAATTTCGCGATCGAGCTGCTCCATCTGCATCTGGCTGCGCAACTGGGCCGCGTCGGTATAGACCTTTGCTATCACCGAGCCCGGAATCACCACCGCGCCGTCGGGCTTGACATAGCTGAGCACACCGGATGCGTCGGGCTGCTGTGTCAGCAGCTGTTCGTTGCGGATAATAACGGCCTTGGCGCGGTAATAGTCCGAAACGGTATAAGTAAAGGCCGTCTCGGTCTGATAGGGCGAGTAAAAATAACGGACGCCGGTGTAAATGCTGTAGAATGCGACAAACAGAACCATCACCGTCGAGAGCAGCACACCGGTCAACCGGCCATTCATTTACACCACCGTCCTTATCTTAGAAATCTTATCTGTGCGCCAACCCGTTAGAAACGAGGCTAAAAGCCTCACTAAGCAGCGCCGAATAGTTATCAAATTCGTCGTGATGCAGCCATGTGGTCTGCGCATTGCGCTTAAACCACGTCAGCTGGCGTTTGGCATAGCGACGGGTCTCGCGCTTTAAATCCTCAGTGCATTGCGCCAGCGTTTTTTCGCCGCTTAAATAGCCCAAAAATTCTTTGCAGCCAATGGCTTGCGCCGCCGTTTTGGGGTTATGCGTCTGATAAAACGCCCGCACCTCGTCGATGAGCCCCTGCTCCAGCATAATGTCGACGCGGCGGTTGATGCGCTCATAGAGCAGCGCCCGATCAGAAAAGCTCAGACCCAGCATGATCGGCGCATAGTCCGAGGGGCGCTCGCGCGAGCTTTTGAGCTGCGTGCTCATCGTTTTGCCGGTGGCGCGGTAAAGCTCAAGTGCCCGCAGCACCCGCCCCAGATTGTTCGGATGCAGGCCCGCGGCATAGTCGGGGTCTATTTCGGCCAGCATCGCATGCATCGCCTCATTGCCAAGCTGCGCTGCCTGCGCGTAGAGCTGTGCGCGAAGCTGGGGGTCGCCCTGCTCCTCAGAAAACCGCACGCCACCCAAAAGGCTGTCGACGTACAGTCCCGTTCCCCCTACCAGCACCGGCAGCTTGCCGCGCGCCGCGATATCGGCAATGACGGCGGTGGCGTCCCCGACATATCGGGCGACACTGTAACCTTCTTCGGGCGGCAAAAAATCGACCAGATGATGCGGTACCCCCTGCATTTCTTCCGGCGTCGGCTTGGCGGTGGCGATCGCCATGCCCTGATAGAGCTGCATTGAGTCGGCCGAAACCACCTCGCCGTTAAATCTCAGTGCGATATCGACGCCGAGCTTGGTCTTGCCCGAGGCCGTCGGGCCGACGACCGCGACCACAGGGATCTTTGAGCTTGAGCAATTATCCAATTCTACCAAAGAGCTTTTCCACCTCGCGTTGTGTGTAGGTTATTAAGACGGGCCTGCCGTGCGGGCAGTGGCGAATCTGCGCCTCGCCCAGCACCATGTCGGCAATCAGCCCCATCTCGGGTAGCGTTGACCTTTTGCCCGCCATAACAGCCGCCCGGCACGAAACCGAATATAACAGCTCATCAAGCAGCTGCGGCGTCACGCTGTTTTTCTTAGAGAGCAGCGCCCTGGCCACCTCGCCGAGCAGCTCGGCAACTGGAAAGCCGTCTAAAAGCATCGGCAGCTCGCGCACCAGCAACGTTCCCTCACCGAAATCTTCGGCGACGATTCCCAGCGTTTGCAGCGCCTCGGGATGCTCAGTAAGGGCAAAATAGTCGTCGCGCGGCAGCGTTACGGCTTGGGGCGTCAAAAAAATCTGGCGGTCGTCCGAATGCTCGAGATGCTTGATATTGTTATAAATATAGCGCTCATGGGCCGCGTGCTTGTCTATCATGATGAACCGCCCGGTCTGCTCGACGAGAATGTAGGTGTCAAACAGCTCGCCAATAATGCGGTAGGGCTGTGTCTCCGGCGCGTTTTCCGCTGCCGTTTCCGGCTTAAGGCCGCAATCGGGTGTGAGATTATCGGGGGCTGTATCTGTCATTTCCGCCCATGCGGCGACGGGGGGTGCTTCGGCTGTTACACCGGTATTAACGGCATCCGCCGCAGAATGAAGTTGTTTAGGAGGCAATGGTCCAACGGCAGGGACGGTTCTGATGGGCGTTTCCTGAACTGTTTTTTCAATATCTATCAGCGCGCTTCGAGAATGGCCCTTAGCCGTCGGATATTCAACCGACCAGGTTAGAGCCGTCGGGCTCAACCGGGTATCGTCATGCAGCTCGAGCAGGGCGTCGGTCTCAGACGCAGCAACGGGCGGCAGATGCTCCGCCGATATCACCCGAGCCGCCATCGGCGCGGCGCTTTCAGTCTTTGCGGCAAACGCGGGCTTAAAGCTATCCGCCACTCGGTTAGTCTGATTCAAAGACACCTGCCGATCGGCGTAATCAAAATCTGAGAGCGAAAAGGTAGTCACGCGCTTTCGGTTAGGGTCGCCGGCGGAATGCTCCTGCTGCGACAGCGCGTCGACACAGGCGGCATATACCGCATTGTAAACCGCCCGTTCGTTTGAAAAGCGCACCTCAAGCTTAGCCGGATGCACATTGACATCCACCGTGTCAAAGTCAACCTCAAGATTCAGCACACAGGCGGGAAAACGCCCCGACATCAGCCGGTTTTTATAGGCCTCCTCCACCGCGCCGGCACAGGTTTTAGAGCGGACATAGCGCGAATTGATAAAAAAGGTCTGCAACGAACGGGTGCTTCTCGACACATTGGGCCGGGAAATCAGGCCGGTGACCAGCACGCCCTCGCCTTTGAGCGATACTGGAATCATACCCGCAGCGACCTCGGCCCCGCAAACAACGCGCAGCACCGACAGTAGCTTGCCGTCGCCCGGCGTTTTAAGCATCCGTTTGCCGTCACGGATCAGCTCAAACGAAACGGCGGGATTTGCCAACGCCAGCCTGTCCATCAGCGAAGCGACGGCATTGCCCTCGGTGGCGTCCTTTTTCAGGAACTTCATGCGCGCGGGCGTGTTATAGAACACATCCCGCACCTCAAAGCTGGTACCGACCGCGCAGCCGATATCCTCAAGCAGGGGCGGCTCGTTGGCCGAAATAGAATAGCGGCAGCCGGTTGAATTGTCGGCTGTACGGGTGGTAACCTTTACACGGCTGACCGCCGCGATCGAGGGCAGCGCCTCTCCGCGAAAGCCGAGCGTTCCGATGGCGTCAAGATCTCTTTCAGAGGCAATTTTGCTTGTGGCATGGCGGATATACGCGAGCGGCACGTCCTCGCGCGTCATGCCGCTGCCGTTGTCAGTCACACGCAGATAGGTGATTCCGCCGTTTTGTAACTCGACTGTTATGCGGGTGGCACCCGCATCAAGCGCATTCTCGACCAGCTCTTTAATAATGGACGCGGGCCGGTCAACCACCTCACCCGCAGCGATCAGCTCGGCAACCGCAGCGGGCAGCACGTTAATTTTCCCCACGGCAAACACCTCTTTTCACTCATATCATTAATTGTTTCTTAATTTAGCATGGCTTTGAATTCGTACATTTTATTGAGCGCCTCAAGCGGCGTCAGCGTGTTGAGATCAAGCTTTTTCAGCGCGGCCTCAAGCGCGGAAACCTGCGGCAGCGCAAGCTGCGGTGTTTCTTCATCTGACAAGCTTGTTCGCTTTACACCGCTTCGACGCTCCGCCACCGGCCTGTCCGCTTCTAAATCCGCCAATATTTCGTGCGCGCGCTTAATGATCCATTCGGGAATGCCTGCCAGCTTTGAAACCTCAATGCCATAGCTGTCATCCACCGCACCGGGCACGATGCGGCGCAAAAACGTGATGTCATCTCCCCGCTTTTTGACCGCCGTATTATAGTTTTTGACGCAGGGCAGGCACTGTTCAAGCTCGGTAAGCTCGTGGTAATGAGTGGCGAAAAGCGTCTTTGCGCCAAGCTTTTTACGATCCGCGATATATTCAATCATCGCGCGGGCGATGCTCATGCCGTCAAAGGTCGAGGTGCCACGCCCAACCTCATCCAATATCAGCAGGCTGTTTTCGGTGGCGCTTTGCAGAATCTGCGCCACCTCGTTCATCTCGACCATAAAGGTTGACTGCCCGGTAGAAAGGTCGTCCGATGCGCCAACACGGGTATAAATGCCATCCACCACGCCGATGGAGGCCGATTTGGCCGGGACAAAGCAACCGACCTGCGACAAAAGCACAATGATGGCCACCTGACGGATATAGGTGGATTTGCCCGCCATATTCGGGCCGGTGATAATGGCGACACGGTTTTCATTTAGATCCAACCGGCAGTCATTGGCGACAAAGCGTTGAGAAGCGCCTAAAATCTGTTCCACCACGGGGTGCCTGCCATCTTCTATCATAATCGCCCCGTCTGTCGTAATTTGCGGACGGCAGTAGTTGTTTTCAGAAGCGAGCGTCGCAAAGCCGGTAAAAACGTCCAGCTGCGCGACGGCGTCGGCGGTTGTCTGAATCCGCTCGGTCTGCGCCGCAATTTGCAGCCGCAGTGCCTCATAAAGCCGCAGCTCAAGCACAATTAGCTTATCACGCGCGGTCAAAATCTTATCCTCAAGCTCCTTGAGCTGCTGGGTGATATAGCGCTCGCAGTTGGCCAGCGTCTGCTTGCGGATATATTCGGGCGGTACCATTGTTCTATAGGAATTGGTGATCTCTATGTAATAGCCAAACACCTTGTTATAGCCAATTTTTAAGCTCTTAATGCCGGTGCGCTCGCGCTCATCCGACTCTATTTTGGCGAGATATTCCTTGGTATGAGTCAAGAGCCCGCGTATCTCGTCGAGCTCGGGGTTAAAGCCTTCCCGCAGGAACCAGCCGTCCTTGGTCGAGACGGGCGGATCGTCGGCGATGGCCTCGGTAATCAGCGCCTCGATATCCCGCATCGGGTCGATGGCGGAAGCGATCTGGCGCAGGTAGCGTGACTGGCAATCGCTCAGCAGCGACAGCACCTTGGGCAATTGCCGCAGCGCCGCCGCAAAGCTACACAGCTCTCTGGGGTTGGTTGCCCCACATACAATGCGGGTAAGCAGGCGTTCCATATCATAAATGCCGCTGAGCTGTTCGGTTAAATCGAGCCGCAGCATCGTGTTATCTTTAATTTCTGAAACAACGTTTAAGCGTTTTTCGATCATGACGGGATGGCACAGCGGCTGCTCAAGGTAACGGCGCAGCAGGCGCTTGCCCATCGCGGTCTTGGTTTTGTCGATGACCCAAAGCAGGCTGCCGCGTTTTTCGCCACTGCGCATCGTCTGAGTCAGCTCTAAATTTCGTCGGGCGGTGGCGTCCAGCACCATATAGCGCGCTTCGTTATAGCGCTCTAGCGCGATCAGGCGCTCGACCCCCGTCTTTTGCGTATCGTGCAGATAATACAGCAGCCCGCCCAGCGCGCAGGCCGTCTCAGGCTCTGCGGCAGCGCCCTCTGACGCGCAGGCCGCCGCACCAAATTGGGCGGCAATCAGTTCTTGGGGCGCGTTATTTATGTAAGCCTCCTGCGCGATGACATCGGCGCAGCAGCGAAGGCGCTCCTTCAAAAAAGCGCCCATTACTGTAAAACTTAAA
>DALYYK010000018.1:0-14229 GCA_031983305.1 Candidatus Fimivivens sp.
GTTCGGGCGGGCCGTCGTAAACGATACGTCCCAGCGTTATACCGATGATGCGTTTGGCGTATCTCATGGCGACATCCACCTGGTGCAGGTTGGCGATGCAGGTGATGTTCATGCTTTTGTTGATATCGGCCAAATGGTCCATAATGACCCGTGAGGCATTGGGGTCAAGCGATGCAATGGGCTCATCGCAGAGAATCAGACGGGGATTCTGCATGATCGAGCGGGCGATGCCGACGCGCTGCTTCTGTCCGCCGGAAAGCGCGTCGCAGCGCTTATAGGCCTGCTCGGTCAGACCAAGCTTGGCTAAGATCTCAAAGGCCTTTTCCTTCTCCTGCTCGGTGTAGTGGCCAAGCATGCCGCTGGCCGTCGATTTATGCCCCAGCCGTCCGTGCAGGACGTTTTCGATCACGCTCAAGCGCTCCACAAGATTGTAATGCTGAAAGATCATGCCGGTTTTGGTGCGGATGGTGCGCAGCTCTTTCTTATTAGCCTTCAGGATATCGTGCCCATCAAACATAATGACGCCCTGCGTCGCATCAACCAGCCGGTTGATGCAGCGCAGGATAGTCGATTTGCCCGAGCCGGAAGGCCCGATGATGGACACAAACTCACCCTCATTAATCGAGAAGGACACGTCTGTCAGCGCTTGGGTTGTACCGCCGTACACCTTGCTCACATGTTGAAATTCCAGAATGGGCATGTGTTCACCTCATTTTAAAGCGTTGGTCTTTAGTTTCCCATTTCGCGGATGGGGTTGTACCAGGTATCGTCTACCAGGACAAAGCGCTCTTTGCTGGTTTTCTTAAACATCCCAACGGTGCCGGCCTCTTTAGCCTTTGAGTCGACGAAAATCTTCGTATTGGCCGCTACGGCGTCGCCCAAGAAAAGGTCACGAATCTTCTTGACGTCATCCCCGCTCAGATTTTTGGGATTGTAAGCAAATGGTCCATTCAGTACGGGGGTGGACTGGATGACAACAAATTCCTTGCCCCTGACGGTATCAAAGGGTGCGGTGGCTTCGGCCTTGGTCTCATAGACAGCGCCGGTCTTGAACTCCTCGCCCTCCTTCAGGTTCGCGTAGGGCGCAAGCTCGGTATCGCAAAAGGCCGCGACGTCGCTCTTGCCGCTGAGCAGGTTAAAGGCCGAACCCTGATGCGAGCCACCAAACAGCACCTCGGAGAAGAAGGCCTTGGAGCCGCCCTCGACAAGGTCGTCCACATTGATATTTTTCCACTGCTCGGTTTTGCCGAAGAATCCGAGAATACTGGTGGTAGGCACCTTAAAGCCGGAGGTAGAGCTGTTGGATACGAAGGACATCTTTTTGCCCTGAATGTTGGCGATGGAATATTTGCCGCCGTCCTTGTAATTGTCCTCCTGCCCCTTGTTGACCGCCAGCCAGCTATAGTAGATGGCGTCGTCGAGTGTGCCGGAGGCCCCGGAGTTGACGAACAGCGTATCGACCTGAGGATTTTTGTTCTTGGCCTCAATGTAACCGGCCGCGCCCATAAAGCAGATGTCGGCCGCGCCCCCCGCGAGCGACTCGATTGCGATGGCGTAATCGGTGGTCAGCTTGTGCTCGACCTGACGTCCGGTCGCCTCGGTGACGATCCGCGCGAATTCGTCGCGAGCGGGCTGGTAATCGGCGGCAGATTCGTTGGGATACCATACGATGGTAATGGGGCCGGCGCTTTTGTGCTCCGGAGCAGAAGCGGCATTTGCCGCAGGGGCGGAAGATCCGGGCTGGGCACTGCTGGCGCTGCCGCAGCCCACCGTGCCGATCGTCATGACTGCCGCAAGCAAGCCAGCGGTGACAGCCTTGATAGCCTTGTGCTTACACATACGTTTTTCTCCTCATTTCTATTGATAAATAGATTCGACCGATGCGCGTTTAAGCATCGTACAAGTAGATTATATTTTTACAATGTAAAATTAAAAAGTTACTTTGGGTAAAGATCAAGTAAGACACTATGGGATCAGCCGCTTTGAAAAACAGTGGCCGACGGCTTAAAATGCCGGGGATTTTCCATACTATTAATAATGGCAACATCATTTGCGTCAATGATATTCCGGAAACTGTCGGCCTTAATCGCCCAGTTTGGGGATGATGTCACCTACTCAAGTTTTGGGCATAAACGATACGCAATAAGACGATGAAAACCTATGGTATACCCAAGTAAAAAAAAACAATAAATTTATATGTCAGCAGGTGTTTGACAAAAGAATGCGGCTATGTTAAGATATAAAGAATAATATAGCTGTATATCGGTTTAGAGCAAAACGAGGAGCTGATCCTCGTTTTTTCTTTTGTTATTTTAAATTGGAAACGAGGAGACCTATGTCAGACATGCAATTTTCCCAAATGGAACTTGACCCCCGCATTGAGAAGGCCGTAAAGGAGATGGGGTTTGAGTGTGCCACCCCAATACAGGAGCAGGTGATTCCACTCATATGCGGCGGAGCAGATGTGATTGCCAAGTCCCAAACCGGGACAGGCAAGACAGCGGCTTTTGCCATTCCTGTGCTGGAAGCCATTGATACCAGCACAGAGAAAGCCGCGATTCAAGCGCTGATCCTCTGCCCTACGCGCGAACTGGCGCAGCAGGCTGGGGAAGAGATCTGCAAGCTGGCTCGTTTCCTCCCCGGTATCCGGCTGGTGGAGGTATACGGCGGCGCCAGTATGGAACGGCAATTCATTCAGCTTAGACGGGCGAACATCGTGGTCGGCACCCCGGGGCGCGTGATGGATCATATGCGCCGCGGTACCATCAAGCTACAACATTTAAAAATGATTGTTCTGGATGAGGCCGATGAAATGCTCAACATGGGCTTTAAAGAGGATATTGAGACGATTTTACAAGATACGCCAAAAGAGCGTCAGACCGTTCTCTTTTCCGCCACAATGCCTCACGCGATTCTGAGCCTCGCCAAGACCTTTCAACGAGATCCCCAAACGGTGGAAATCAATAAGAGTCAAGTGACGTTGGAACAAATTGACCAGAGCTGCGTAGAGGTGCCCGCCAGCAGAAAGATGGAAGCGCTCAATCTGCTGCTGCGGTTTTACAAACCGAACCGGGCCTTAGTTTTTTGTAATACAAAGCGTATGGTTGATGAGCTGGGAGAATACCTCAATAACAACGGCTTCAGCGCGGAGGGTATCCACGGCGATTTAAAGCAGGTGCAGCGCACCCGTGTGATGGGCGAATTTAAGCGCGGCCGCGTGGCGATTCTTATCGCCACTGACGTGGCGGCGCGTGGCATTGACGTCAGCGATTTAGACTACGTCATCAATTATGATATTCCCATGAATACCGAATACTATGTTCATCGCATCGGCCGTACCGGGCGCGCGGGAAAATCAGGGTGTTCCATCACGCTCTTCTCCGGTAAGCGGCAGATGAACGCCTTGAGAGACTTATCTCGTGCGATCAAGGCCGAGATCCGGCAGGATCGTTTGCCTACCCAGAAGGAAATTGAAGCGCGGGAGCGTGAGCGGAATATCCAGACTGTGGTCGACGCGTTAAAGAGTGGAGCCGGAGCGGGCTATGAACGCATGGTGGTTCAGCTTACCGAGTATGGTTATACGCCTGAGCGCATTGCCGCCGCGCTGCTGAGTCTCCATTATCCCCCCACTGAGCTTCCTGCGGAAATTGTCACTCCCCTTAACCGAGAAGTGCGTATGACTGCCGATCGGCGTGCGGCTAAGGCCTCTTCTGCTTCATTTACCGATGTAGTCGTGGATATCGGCTCTGCCCATCGGGTAGAACCCAAGCACTTGGTAGGCGCAATCACCGAGCGGTCAGGCATTTCAGGCAAAGAGGTCGGCAAAATTACGATTCATTCTGACTATTCGGTGGTTGGTATACCCGAGAACCAGGTAGACGGCGTGCTGGAGGCGATGCGAGACTGCAAAATCTGTGGTAAGAATACTCGGACAATGCGCCTGACCGATCCGGCGCGGAATGAGACCCGCTCGTCGCGCAAGCCCGTGAAGGCTGCCCCGTTCTCCGAAAAGCATATGGCCAAACACAACACATCGCGTTCATCGGAACCCACACGGCGGAAACGAAAGATTCCTGATTTTGAGGGATAAGACCCCGATAGGGTAAACTATTTGGCAATGTTTAAGCTTTTATGGCTGGTTTGTTTTTGTTGTGCCATCCCTCAATCTTTCGCCAACAGATCTGTCTTTAGGATGACAACGGCAAAACTAGAGCCCGCCCTTTGAGCATGCAGAAGCATGAAGGTCATTGTGTCTACACACGGTATCCCGCCACATACAAAGGAATTAAACAGCAAATGCCGAAGCAAAAGCACCGACTTTTACTATTTTCAGTAAAAGCCGGTGCTTTTTTATAGCAATGCGCTTATTGCATTTTTTAAGGCGCCCGTGATATCGATATCAAAGATTTAAAATGCAGGTGTCGCATTGGCAAAATATTCATCCCCTCTGCCTGCGCAGATTCATTCAATTTCGGCGTCTGATTACATAACCGCATTTTAGGACGCCGTGAATAAAGGCTTTAGGGAAAAGAAAAGGTCTTCAAATCTTGTACAATCCAATTAGACCGCTCAAAATTTGAAGACCCCATTAATCAGATCAATAGCTGCATTTAAAGCGCTGCTCAAAACAGGCGATCAGCTCGGGGCGAAAATCGGGATGCGCAATGGCAATAAGGTTTTTTGCCCGCTGTCGCAACGTCTCGCCTTTTAAATGCGCCACACCGTATTCTGTGACAACATAGTCTACATCGTTTCGGCCGGTGGTGACGGCGGCACCCTCGTCGAGCAGCGGAACAATTTTAGAAATTTTGCCCTTGGCTGTTGATGGCATCGCCATAATGGAGCGACCGCCCCGGCTGGCCGACGCGCCGCGGACAAAATCCACCTGCCCGCCGGTACCGGATATTTGAAGGGGGCCTATCGTCTCGGAGGCCACCTGCCCCATCAGATCAACCTGCACGCAAGAATTGATGGATACCAGATTGTCATTTTGCGCGATAACAAAGGGGTTGTTGACATAGTTGACGGGGTAAACTTCGACATCCTCATTTTTATCGACAAAATCGTACAGCCGCTGCGTGCCCATCAGAAAGGTCACGACAAATTTGCCGGGCTTGAGCGTCTTTTTGCGGTTCGTGATAACCCCGGACTGCGCCAGCTCCAAAACGCCGTCCGAAAACATTTCGGAATGGATGCCCAAGTCGCGCTTATCCTTCAAAAAGAGCAGCACCGCGTCCGGGATAGCCCCGATTCCGAGCTGTAGCGTGTCGCCGTCCTGTATCAGAGAGGCGCAATGCTCGCCGATGGCGCGCTCCACATCGCCGATTTTGGGCGGACTAAGCTGAATCAATGGTGCGTCATGCTCAACAAAAACGTCAATGTCCGTTACGGGGAGAATGCCTTCTCCGTAGGTATAGGGCATGTGGCGGTTGACCTGCGCTATGACCAGCTTAGCGCTCTTAATCGCCTCACGCGTATAATCGACCGACACGCCGAGCGAAACGTTGCCCGCCGTGTCGGGCGGTGTAACCTGCACCAACGCAACATTCACCGGCAAGGTAGTATGGAACAGCCTGGGCACCTCAAAGAAAAAGCAGGGCGTAAAATCGCCGCGCCCTTCCGAAATCGCGGCACGGGTACAGGCGCCGGCAAAAAGACTGTTATGCCTGAAATGCGGTTGCATCTCGGGCAGGCAATAGGCCCCCTTGCCCATTGCGACCATATGGACAATTTCGACATCCCGATAGGCCTCGGCATTTTCAACCATCTTTTCCACGAGAAAGCTCGGTTCGGCACAGGCGTGACCGATCACTACGCGGTCGCCCGATTGAATACGGTTGACCGCGTCGGCGCCGGTCGCCAGATGGCTTTTATAATAAGCGTTCCAATCCATAACGATTCCTTTCTCCCTGTCGTCGTATCGTTTTCCGTCAGGATCACCAGTCCTGCGCTGCCACCGCAAAGCGGGGCTTTGCGCGACATCACGGCGCGTCCTTCTCCAGAGCGGCGCGCAAGCGGCAGGCCACACTGTCCGGCGTGTCCTGATAACCTGCCATAACCAGCGGCATTTGCGCCAGATCCGCCACATTGACGCAGCAGGCAGGGCAGCCACAGATAACCAGCGCCGCGCGCTGCGCGGCATCCGTACCTGCCGGTTCAAAGCTGTCGTCCGGAAAACGTGCTTCTATCTGCCGTTTAAAGGCCACCCGGTCAAAGCGGGGGTTACAGCCCCCGCAATACCGGATGCCAATACGCTCACCCGCCATGCCTGACCCGCATCAACCGTCTGGCTTCCGCCAGAAAATCGTCGCTGACACCGTTGACCATCACGACCGACGTAATACCCGGAACCCGCCCGATCAGCTCGGCCTGTACCAGCGCTTCGTTGGTCAGGTCGGCGGCGGGGCAGCCGGCGCAGCAGCCCAGAAATTGAAAGCGCACAACGCCGTCTTGCACCTCAAGCACCTGCAAATTGCCGCCGTGGTTTCTGAGCAGCGGACGCACCCGTTCGTCGAGCACCGCTTCGATTTTATCATACATAACGGTTTCCTCCCGGGGGTTAAACGTTGACGGCACTGTGTTCCTGAATATGCGCGATGGCCTTGGCCAACTCCTTTTTATGCGCCAGATTCCCTTGGCGGGCAATCATAATGCGCTGCGCCTGCGGCGAACCCGCGCCGTGCATACTTTCGGTGCGGTAGCCGACAGCGGCGGTACCCAGCGCCAGATTTTCGATCAGGCGCAGAATGCGCAGACGGTTCTCGGTCGAGACGCCATCCGCCCCGCGCAGGTATTTTTCGATGATCGGTCCGAGCTTTTCATCTCGAAAATCCGCTTCCGCCGGCGCGGTAACCACGAGCCCGCCCGCGATATCCTCGGCCAGCCGGACAATCTCATACGGGAAGCGTGTGACATTCTGTTTACACACGTTGGCCAGCAGCATGTCGATGATGTACGAGCCGCTCTCGGTCCGTGTCCCCTCGGCGGAGCAGGCGATGCCGCAGCAGTACAGCGTTTCGTTGAGGTGGGTCATTTCGATGAGCTTATCCTTGACATGGGAGGCCTTGGCCGCGCCGTTGTAGTCGGCCGCCACCGCCGCCGCACCGATGAGCACGTCGCCCACGCCGACCTTGCAGCCGCCGTAGCTCTGACGGTGGAAGCCGGCAAAGCGCTCGACCAGCACACCGGCAAATTCCGTCTCGCCGTTGAGGAAAATGCGCTCGTTGGGAACAAAGACGTCGTCGAATATGGTCAGCGCCTCGACGCCGCCAAACTCCGCGTTACCCACATCCATGTCGGTGTTCTCCAGCTTGCGGGTGTCGCAGCTCTGACGCCCGATGATCATAAAGATGCCCTTGGTGTCCATCGGCACGGCAAAGGAGATCGCGTAATCCTTATCCTCGGGGCCCATCGATATGGTGGGCATAACGATAATCTCGTGGCTGTTGAGCGCGCCGGTCTGGTGCGCCTTGGCGCCCCGTACCACCACGCCGTCGGGGCGGCGCTCCACTATGCGCAGGAACATGTCGGGGTCACTTTGCAGATGCGGCGGCTTGGAACGGTCGCCCTTGGGGTCGGTCATCGCGCCGTCGACCGTCAGATCCTTGTCCTGACACTCAAACATAAACTTTTTAAAGTTTTCAAAGTAATCGGTGCCGTATTTTGCGTCAATTTCATAGGTGGTCGAATACACGGCGTTAAAGGCGTCCATCCCCACGCACCGCTGAAAACAGGCGGCAGTCTTTTGACCGAGCAGACGCTGCATTTTAACCTTGTTGCGCAGATCCTCGGTGCTGCGGTGAATATGACAAAAGCGGTTGATGCGCTCCCCCGTTTCGGGCGCGATGACGGTCATCAGCTCCTGATATTCGGGAAGCTGCGCCAAATCGTAGGTCATGCGTACCGAATTGAGCGAGGGCCGCAAAATTGGGTCATCCGCCGGGCAGTCGATCCGCTTGCCAAACATGTAAACTTCCATCTTTAAATTGCGAATGCTTTCGATATATTGTTCGCCAGTCATAAGCGCCATAATTAAAAACCCCTTTCTATTCGCTGCTCGGGCAGGCAGCCGGTCACAAAGGGCCGGTCCCCCATACCGAACAAAATATATGGCAAAACGTTTTTATTCTCTAACGGCGGCCTTTGCCTTAGAGGTCTCCTTGAGAATCATATAGAGAATGAGACCGACGGCCAATCCCCATGTGGCGCCCTTAATGGCCAGCACGGCCCCCATAACGCCGCAGATACCGCGCTTGATATCGCTGTCGCACATGTTCATCGCAAGCTGCGTACAGATGTAGCCCTGCACGATCAGCGTCAGAGAAAGTGCGATCGGCAGCACCGGCTGAAGCAGCGAGGAGATGGGCATGAGCATGACGGCGATAAAGGTGCTGATTCTGAAGGTACCGCAGCCGCTGTAAATGGATTCCATCGCCTGAGGCCCTTCTTTATAGCGCTGGGACACGGCGGCGGTCACAGCTGCCCACAGCGGCCCGCAGGTTTGCGTATAGGGACAGACCATCGCCATAGCGGTGTTGCGTATACCGCTGATGATATTCGAGCGATTTGCGTTAAAGTCTATTTTTTCATCCTGACGGACCTCGTCGGCTTCATTGATCAGCGCGGCCGAGGTAACAAAATCGCCAAAGGCAATAATATAGGTGACCAAGGCAACCGGCAGGGCGGCCAGCCAGGTGGCGGCACTCGGCCAGCCGATGGCAAACGGCGAAAGCTGGTTCCAGATGTTGCCGATCTCCGGCACCTTAATCAGCGGCCACCAAACGACGCTGGGAATGCTGATCTCGCCGACGATCGGTCCAATGATAACGCCGATGATGATGGCGGGCAACATGCCGAACTTGCCGACGGCGTCGATGGCCTTATTGGACTTGCGCATTTTGGACCAGATGGGGCTGAACAAGCAGAAATAGGCCACCAGAATACCAATGGTGATGGAGATGGGGTATTTGCCGAAGCGTCCGGTGTCTTTAAATTCGCCGATGACAGCCGCGACGCCGCCGCCCATCAGAACACCGGCTTTAACCGCTGTGGGCACAATATCCACCATTTTAGAGCCAAGCCCCGTGATACCAAGCACGAGAAAAATGATGCCAAGTATCATTTGCAGCGCGATCAGTGCCTGTGTCCGCGAAGGCCCGATTTCATAGCCCGTCGTCAAAAAGGCGGTGATGATGGGAATGGCCGGCGTAATCCAACCGGGAACCACAGGGTCGCCCAGAAGGGTATGCAGCGTGTAGAAAAAGCCGTTGATGATAACCATGGAAAGCGCGATGTCATAGCTGACACCTAAAACCTCTGTTAATACCGGGATAGCGCCCAGGCAGGTGGCGCACATAAACAGCGCCTGCACCATTTCGGGAACCGACCACGCATAGTGAACAAACGGTAGGCGAATTTTGAAAATGCCAGCTTTCCAATAAGGCTGTTCTTCACCGTACTTGCGATAGCGGCTGACAAATTGTTCCTTATCCATATTTGCCCTCTCTCCTTTTTACTTGCAGCACTAGCTTTCTTGCAGTATGTGAGGCAGTTGGCCAACTGTTCCTTACGCCTTATATAACATGCAAGAACCATGCCAGAACGCCCAAGGGGTTAAATATCGTAAAAACGCCTTTCACATGCGGTTTATTCAGGAGGTATAAAAACATCCGCTGCTGCAATCATGCAACAGCGGATTAAAAATCCCGTATTAAATGCTATGAAAAGCAAGCCAACATGCGTATTTAAAGCAATTCTTTCGCTATATTGCAAAAACGCAACATGTTTCATTCCTGCAACAGCTCTTCCCATCTTTTGCGCTTGCGGACGAAGGTCGAAGCGTCCATATCCAGACTGGCCGCAGCGTCACGGACGTTGCCGTGCAGTTGGTAGGCACGTTTAATAAAGCCGTACTCAAATTTCGCAACGGCTCTTTTCAAGTCTATTGAGATGCCGGCCGGGCTGACATCCTTAGCATGCGCGCCGGAAATGGACGCGGGCAGGTCGGCGGGCAGAATATATTCCTGCGCGCTGAAAACAACCGCCTGCTCCACGGCGTTTTTCAACTCCCGGACGTTTCCGGGCCATTGGTATGCGTACATCAGATCCATAGCCGCAGCGGTGAATTTTTTGTTCAGGTGGTATTTGTCGTTCATATCCACTAAAAAGTTTTGCGCCATCGGGAGAATATCGCCTTTGCGCTCCCGCAGTGGCGGGATAAAAATCGGCACGACATTCAGACGATAGTAAAGATCTTCCCGGAAGGTCTTGGCTTGTACCATCGCCCACAGATCCTTATTGGTGGCGGTGATGACCCGCACATCCACCGAGATGGATTTGACGCTGCCGACACGCTTAATCTGCATCTCCTGCAATACCCTGAGCAGATGCACCTGCATTTCCATCGGCAGGTCTCCCACCTCGTCCAAAAAGACGGTACCATGGTGGGCGGCTTCAAAAATGCCGGACTTCCCCCCTTTGTCGGCGCCGGTAAAGGCACCGCGCTCGTAGCCAAACAGCTCGCTTTCAATAAGCGTGGGCGAAATGGCCCCACAATTGACGCAGATAAAGGGCTTTGTGGCGCGCGCGGAATTCTCAAAAATAAAACGGGCAAAATGTTCTTTGCCCACGCCAGTCTCACCCAGTAGGAGAACGGTTGTGTTCAGCGCGGCCACCCGCTCTGAACGGGTGAGCACGTCAAGCGTTTTGGGGTCTACGACAATAAATTTTCTGGATAACAACGCTTTATGCAGACTGACCTCGCGGCGGTAACGCTCCTCGCTTTCCCTGTTTTTAGCCTGCAAATCATACAGCTCGGTCATGTCGCGCACAACGGTAATGACCAGAAAAATGCTGCCATCCGCTTTAAAACAAGGCGTGCTCGTAATCAACACCTGTTTTCCGGTTCTGAACGTCTGCTCCAGCGTCACGGTTTTGCGCGCTTCCAGCGCCAACAGCGTCCCAGAGCGGTTAATAACCTTTGACTCCACCAGCTCCCACATGGTTTTACCAAGCACCTGCTCTTTTTTCAGCCCCGAAATTGCCAGATAGGCCTGATTAACCATCAGCGTATTGGCTTGACCGTCGGTTATGTAAACGCCGTCAAAAATGCTGTCGAGAACCATGGCCAGTTGATGGTCAATCCAGGACAAATTATTCGATCCGCAAAGGTCGTCATATTTGTAAAGATAAACAGGGTTTCGTTCTGTCATGCCGCACCTCCTGCTTTAGGTTAAACACAGTTTGCATTCTAAGCGGACGCTGCTTTAAGCGGGATCATGGAAAGGCTGCATCTCTTTTGAATCATGGCCTCAAATTTGTGGAGATCCTCCTGATCCTGAAAGTCCGCGGTGTTAATAATATAGGCCGAGGTTGCGTCAAAGAAAATAAAGCGCCAATGGCTTAAAGAGGCAAAACAGAACACCTTTTGATAAGGCATATCAAAAACGCGTGCCGCCATCGTAGCGCGAATGCCCGCATCTGTAAAAACAAAGTCCACGCGCGCCGGAAAAGAGTCCCCCGCCTTGACGGCCGTACGGTACATTTTAGCTTTGGCGCTGATCTTGCCCAAGGGAATAGCCGCGAGAAAAAATGCAATGAGCAGCATGGCGGGCAGCAGGCGCACCTCATCGCTCATCAACGCCGCAATCAGCGTGATGACCGAAACCGCAAACAGCACAGGATATACCTGCGTCTGCATCCTTGGTTTTCTGAATAACTGCCAGCAGGCCTCGGCCAACGCACGGTAGGCCGATTCGTCGTAAAGGGTATGTATGCGCCATTGATTAGCCATAGGCAACTCCTTTCATATAAGCAAACGACGGTTATGTAAATATTCTACCGTGTTGCCAAAGGAGCGTCAATAGATATTTTATCTACTTTTGAGTAATAAAAAGACCAAATTCAATGTTTTTTTGTCGAAAAAGCTAGTTGTCGTCTTTGTCTCGATAGAAAAACGCAAGCAGCCGATTTTATACCGCCAACACAACCCTGTTTTAAGTTGTTGGGCTATAAAGCCTTAAAACCTGATTAGTAAAAGCTTTAGGGCAAAGAAAAGGGATTCAAAGCCCTGTTCAGGCTTTGAAGATTACTTAAAATAAAATGGAAGTACTTGACAACAGCCCTGTCGCCTGTTAGACTGATAATCGGATTATCAATCGCGCGTAAGAGGTGAAAGAAATAAATGGCCAACCCGGACCGTTCCATTGACCCCCGTATTATCGAGAGCGCGAAAAAGGAGTTTTTAGCGCATGGCTTTGAAAAGGCCTCCCTAAAAGCAATTTGCGAGAATGCCGGGGTGACCACCGGCGCATTATACAAACGGTACAAGAGCAAGGAGGATTTGTTCTGCGCCGTGGTGGCAGATACGGTTGGGGCGGTGAACGACTTCGTAGAACAGCGCAGCGCTGTTCCAGCCTGTTCTCTGTCCGATGAGATGCTGATCAAGGTATGGGAGATGGGAGACAGTATGCTGGCGTGGCTCCAGTTTCTCTACCGGTACCACGATGGCTTCATCCTACTGATTTCGGGCGCGGCGGGAACCCGGTACGCCAATTTTCAGCACGACTTCGTGGAAGCCATGACCACTAAGACCTATGAGTATTTTCTGGAGGCCAAAAAACGAGGCTTGACCCATGCCGATATTTCCCTCACGGAAATGCACATCCTGCTCTCGGCATTCTGGACGACGGTCTATGAGCCCTTTATCCATGGCTATAACTGGGCGCAGATGGAAGCCCACTGCGACCTAATCTGCAAGCTGTTCAACTGGTATCAGGTCTTGGGATTCGGTGCGGCAAAATAAAATTCCCCCGCTAAGGGAATTTTATTCGGCTTTATAGTTAGTTTTAACTAATTTCAGAGAGGGGGTGAACCCCTTATTAAAGGATTTTTATTCGCAAAAAGTTAGCTATAACTAACCTAAAATCAACTGATAAAAGGAGGATTTCATTTGTTCAAACGAGTATTGGGGTACACCGGTGAGCACCGGCGTACCACCTACGCCGCCATTGTCGCCATGCTGGCCGGTATGGTCATGCAGGTGCTGCCCTTCTGGTTCATCTACCAGATTATCCGTCCGCTGCTCCTGCGCGAATCCGTTTCGGCGGCGTATCTCATCTGGCACGTGGCCGCCATTGCCCTGTGCACGGTGCTGTATGCGGTGTTTTACATCCGGGGACTGTCCCTCTCACACAACGCGGCGTACAACACCCTGAAAAACCTGCGCATCTCCCTGCAAGGTAAGCTGGAAAAGCTGCCTCTGGGGGCGATTCAGGAAAAAGGGGTCGGCGTCATCAAAAAGATGTTTGTGGACGACATCGAAACAATTGAGTTGCCTCTGGCCCACGCCATTCCCGAGGGGATTGCCAACATCGCCATCCCGGTGCTGGTCTTTCTGGGAATGTTTGCAGCAGACTGGAAGATGGCGCTCTTGGCTCTGGCGTCCCTGCCCCTTGGCGCGCTTGCCATGGGGATGATGTACCAAAGCGGCATGAGCAAAATGGGGGACTATTACGCCGCGGCCCAGAAGATGAACCGCACCATCGTCGAGTACATCAACGGCATGGAGGTGGTAAAGGTATTCAACCGAGACGGCGAATCCTACCACCGCTATGAAAGCGACATTAAAAGCTACCGGGATTTTACGCTCGCGTGGTACAAAGTATGCTGGCCCTGGATGGCCATTTACAACAGCCTTGTTCCCTGTGTTGCGCTGTTTGTTCTGCCGGTGGGCGCCTATCTCGTTTTACAGGGATACTCCACGCTGCCCAGTCTGGCGCTGACGCTGTGCATGTCCTTTGGCATTAGCGCGCCGCTTCTGCGGGTGATGAATTTCTTTCCGACCATCGCCCGGATTGATTACGCTGTGTCCAATCTGGAGGCAATGATGGACGAAGCGCCTCTGGTTCAGTCCCCAGCTCCCTTTTCTGGCAAAGACCATGGCGTGCGCTTTGAAGCTGTGCGCTTTGCCTATAAGCAGGCCGAGGTACTCCACGGCGTGACGCTGGATATTCCCGAGGGCAGCCTGACCGCTCTGGTGGGCGAGTCGGGCAGCGGCAAAAGCACCTTGGCCAAGCTGCTGGTGCACTTTTACGGCGTAACGGGGGGCGCAATAAGAATTGGCGGGCAGGATATCCGGGAGATGAGCCTGGCAGCCCTTAACGACCAGATTTCTTACGTAGCTCAGGAGCAGTTTCTTTTTAACATAAGCCTGCTTGAAAACATCCGTCT
>DALYYK010000018.1:14239-14730 GCA_031983305.1 Candidatus Fimivivens sp.
TCCGTCTGGGCAAGCCCAATGCCACCGACGGGGAGGTACTGGCCGCCGCCGAAAAGGCCCAGTGCGGCGCGTTTCTCGCCCGTCTTGAGCAGGGCATCCACACTATGGCCGGGGACGGCGGCAAGCAGCTTTCGGGCGGCGAGCGGCAGCGTATTTCTCTGGCCCGGGCCATTCTGAAAAATGCGCCCATCGTGGTGCTGGACGAAGCCACCGCCTTCATGGATCCTCAAAATGAGGAAAAGATGAACGAGGCTATTGCCGAGGTCATCCGGGGCAAGACGGTCATCGTCATTGCCCATCGCTTGTACTCCATCGTCAACGCCGACCAAATCTGTGTACTGGATGGGGGCAATCTGACCGCAATTGGCACCCATGAGGAACTACTGGATACCTGCCCGGCCTATCAAAAGCTCTGGCAGGCTGCCCAAGGCAGCGCCCGGTGGAAGGTTAGCACCATAGAGGAGGGGGAAACCGTATGATCGCCTTAATGC
>DALYYK010000019.1:0-14453 GCA_031983305.1 Candidatus Fimivivens sp.
GCGCCACAGCGGTTTGATCCTCGAACGCGTCCAGGGGTGCGCTGAGCAGGCTGGGGTCGGTGGAATAGACAAAGCCGGTGGCGGCGTTATAGACGTTGATGGAATCCACAATATCGCTGTTGCTGACATAGGTGTTCAGCTCCCGCAGGCAATAGACCTTGTCCCAGTCGGAAAGCTGGGCGTCCTCCCGCAGCTGGGATACGGCCGGCGAGTTAAAAATTTGTAGTCCGTAGTTGCGCACCATTGTGTCCATAAGGCTGGATAATGCATCGGTTTGAGCGACAAATTCGCTTTCCATCCGTGTCAGGGAGTGCAGAGCGATGGCTTGGAACGCATGGTATACCATCCAGAGCACGAAGCCCAGAGCAAGCAGGGCCGCCACTGCGGAAGACAGACCGACTGCGATTGGCTGCTTCTGATGGGCGTGAGAGCGGGCCGGATACCGAAACAGTGTCATGGCGGAGATCTCCTTTGCGGATGAACTGGTCACAAGCAGCATCTTTACGGCGCTTTACTTTTTTTCGCGCTTATTATATCATGATATCAGAAAAAGGACAAAGCAGGCGCACGGCGGGCTATGTCGAAGGAGAGATAGCGTGAAACGGATACAGCAAATGATTCTTCGCGTGTTGGCGGCAGCTGTTTTGCTGGTGGGATGTGCAGGAAACCGGGGAAGCGCCGCGCTCACAGGCGTCCCTGCCCAGCCAGATGGCGAGGTGGTGCTGTACTGCTCCCTGCCGGAAAAGCAGCTGCGGCGGCTCAAGGCGGGTTTTGAAGAACAATATCCCCACATTACGCTGCGCTATCATTATGCGTCTACCGGCAAGATACTCAACAAGCTGGCTGCCCAGCAGCAGACGGCTCATGTGGAGGCGGATCTGGTATGGGTGGATTCCCCCGCCGACTATATTAGGCTAAAAAAAGAAGGGCTTCTGACACCGTACTGTTCTCCAAAAGCCGTTGATTTGAATCCGGCCTTTCTGGAGGCGGAGAATTATTATACCGGCGCGCGGATTTCTTCCTTTGTCATTGCCTATAATACCCGGTTGGTGCCGCAAGAGGAGGCGCCCAAATCATGGCAGGAGTTGCTGGAGCCCCGGTGGAAAGGGCGGGTGGTGATGGCCGATCCGGCGGACGCAGGCAGTACCAGCCACTTTGTAGGCGCCCTGATGCTTCGGGAAGGGTATGGGCAGGACTATTTTTCGCGGCTGCGCGACAATGAGTGTATGCTGGAAAGCTCCACTGGCGCGACCCATGCCCGGGTGGCTCGGGGAGATTATCCCATCGGCATCTGTCTGGACTATGCGGTGGACACCCTGGCGGAAAGCGGAGAGGCTATCGCCGGCGTGTACCCCGTGGAGGATATGCTTTCGGTTTACAGCCCTCTCGGGCTGGTGGCCGGCGGCCCCAATCAAGATAACGCGCGTCTGCTGTATGACTACATCCTTTCCCGGGCGGGACAGGAAAATCTGGTGGCAAGCCACCTGCACAGCGTCCGCAACGATGTGGTGCAACCGGCGTTGGATTTGCAAAGTCTGCTTGGAGCGGGCTCTTCGGCGCAGGCCGCGCTGATTTATCAATACCGAGGAGAAGTGCTGGCAGCCTTTGATGGCATCTTTTTTAAAGGTCGGACTCTTTCGGGAAAAAGACGAGGCAGAGCCCGAGAGGACTCCGCCGCGCCGCTTTAAATATCCTCTATAAACAGTACCCCATTGACACTGCGCACCAGCTCAAGCACTTTTTGCGCATCACATTCGCGGCTTTTATTGTTTATTTCCAGCAGTACGCTGATGTTTTGCAAGTTCATGTGATTAAGGGGCTCGATGTAGGTCATATGCCACCCTTGAGTGCGCAGCGCGCCAAGAATAGCACTGAAAGGGGTGTTCGGGGCGTATTCCAGATACAGCCGCAGTGAGGATGCGGATTTTAAATACCGCATGTCGATCTGGTTGAGCGCCACAATAACCAAAAACAGAAAAGCGCACATGATAACCGCGCCCCGGTAAAAACCAATGCCGATGCACAGCCCCATGCAGGCGGAGGCCCACAGCCCGGCGGCTGTGGTCAACCCCTTGACCTGCTGGTTGCGATGATGCCCGGTAATAACAATGGTGCCGGCGCCCAGAAAGCCGATGCCACTGATGACTTGTGCACCCATGCGGGCCGGGTCGGAGGCGGGATTAATATAAAGGAGGCTGTATTGGTTGACCAGCATGACCGAAGCCGCGCCGATGCAGACAATAATATGGGTGCGCAGACCCGCGGCATGACGTTTTTTGCCTCGCTCAAAGCCAATCAGGCTACCGCAAAGGGTGGCCAAAGCAAAGCGGAACAGAATAGAAAGGGTATTGAGCTCTTTTAGATATGCGATAATTTCTGGTGTGGATAGGTCTTGCATTATATCCTGTACCTCCTTTGCAAGGGAAATACCACCCTATTACAATCCGCAGGCGGATGCTTAATCGCCATCGGAGGGTATCTCGCAGCCCTCTACGCTGCCGCCGGCCTGCACCAACGCCTTTTTCTCCATATGCTCCATAAAAATCGGAGAGCATATGCCAAAGATGCAAAGCGCGATTAATACCCAACAGACCGGCGTCGAGAACAGAACCATGGGGTTCCCGCTTGACAGTACCAGGGAGCGGCGCAGCCCCCGCTCGCCGATGGGACCCAGGATCAGCGCCAGTACGATGGCGGCGGGATTAAGCCCGAACTTTCGCACCAGATAGCCAATGATGCCGAAGATCATCATAATGATTACGTCCAAAAAGTTCTTGTGAATCGCAAAGGAGCCCACGACGCACAGCACCGCCACGCTGGGGATGAGAATGGCGTCGGAAAGCCGGGAGATATGTGCAAAGCCCCTGCAACCCAACAGGCCGATGCCCAGCATAAAGAACTGCACCAGCACAAAGCCGGCAAAAAAGGTATAGGTCATGGGGGCGTAGCGGGTAAATAGCTCCGGCCCTGGCTGTAGCCCCTGAATAATCAGGCCGCCCATCAGAACAGCGGTGACCGACTCTCCGGGAATGCCCAACGTCAGCATGGGGATCAAAGAGCCGCCGGTGACGGCGTTGTTGGCGGCCTCGGAGCCGGCTACGCCTTCAATGGAGCCCTTGCCAAACTCCTCCTTATGCTTGGAAAATTGCCGGGAAGCGTTATAGCCCATAAAGCAGGCGATAGAGGCGCCGGCGCCGGGCAGAATGCCAATCAGGTTACCAATTACCCAGGAACGGAGAATGGTGGGGGTCAGGCGTTTTATTTCGCTGCCGGTCAAGGTCATCTTGTCATTGAATTTGGCGGCCTTGGCGCGTTGCACAATTTTCTTTTCCGCCAAAATAAGCACCTGAGACATTGAGAACAGACCAATCAGCGCACAGGTGGTATTGATGCCCTCGTACAATGAAGCCTGCCCAAACATAAAGCGCTTGGCGCCCTCGATGGGATCCATGCCAATGGTAGAGAGCAACAGGCCAAAGGCGCCGGACATCAAGCCCTTGAGCATGGACTTAGACGACACACCGGCGATAATGGTCAAGCCGAATATGGAAAGCCAGAAATACTCCGGCGAACCAAACTCCATGGCCAGCTGCGCCAGAAGGGGAGCGAAGAAATACAGAGAAATACAGGACAGTAGGCCGCCCCAGAAAGAGGAGAAGCAGGATACCGCCAACGCCTTGCCGGCCTTACCACGCAGCGTGAGTTGATAGCCCTCAATGGCGGTGGCGGCGGAAGCGGGCGTACCGGGCGTGTGAATCAGGATGGCCGAAATAGAGCCGCCAAAAATAGCGCCGCAATAAATACCGCCCAGCACAATCAATCCCGTTTCAGGGGACATGGTAAAGGTCATGGGCAGCAGCAGCGCAACGCCCATGGCGGCCGACAGTCCCGGCAGACAGCCAATGACAATACCAATGGCGGTGCCGCCGGCGGCAAACAGCAGTGTTATGGGGGAAAGGGCATTGACAAAGCCCTGGCCCATCAAAAATAATGTGTCAAGCATTTACACAGCTCCTCCTCATTTAAACAGCAAGCCCATCGGAAGTTTTACGCCCAAAAACAGGGTAAAGGCGCCATAAATAAGGCCGATAATTGCCAGCGCCGCAAAGACAATTTGCCATTTGGGAACCCGAAGATACAAAAGGCACCCGACCATGAGCAAAATGGTGGAGATGTAAAACCCGACGAGATACATCAAAATTAAGTAAGCGAGAATCATGGCCAGAACGCAGAAGAACTGTCCTGGCAAGAAGTCTTCAAAAATTTCCTGAACACCGCTGGTCACGCCATGGCGCCGTGCGCCTATCAGCATCTGTATCACATATAGGGTGGTGAGCGTTATGAGTAACGCGATAATAAAGCGAGGGTAGGTTTGAGCTTCTTTTTTCAGCTCGGTGGACATGACAAGAAACAGAATGCTGACTCCATACATAAAGCCAACGACGCCAATATCTGTTTTCTTCATGCGCTTATAGACCTCCTTTTGAAATTATAAGACGTTGGGATGAAAAAGAGCGGAGTCCGCCAGGGGCTCCGCTCTTTCCTCAAAACAGACCGGGTATTAGTTGCCCCAGGCGGCTTCCAGTTCTTCGGCAAATTGCTGCTGCTGCTCAACCATGGCGGCGGTATCGGCCGGACCTCTGAAGTCGGTGGTGATACCGGCAGCTTCGGCAGCCTTCAGGTAATCGGGGTCTTTCATAACCTGCTCGAAAGCATTGGCGTAGAAGTCCACCACTTCCTGCGGTACGCCGGCGGGAGCGGCAATACAGCGGGAGGAGCCCAGCCACTGGTCATAGTAACCCAACTCGCCGACTGTAGGGACATCGGGGAGATCGGCCATCCGCTCGGGCGCGAAGACACCCAGAACCTTTACTTCGGAGGTAAAGGAGGCGAAGTCGGCGACTTTGGCCACTGAGAAATCCACTTCGCCCTGCCGGAGCGCCAGCAGCTGGTCGGCGGTTCCGCCGTAGGGGACGTCGATATAATCAAAGCCTGCGGTGTTGGCCAGCATCTGCGCGCCAATATGGTTAGAGGCACGTTTGCCATTGGTAGAAGCCTTCAGCTTGCCGGGGTTTTCCTTGGCGTACTGAATTAAGGCCTCGAGCGTGTCAAATTTGGAATTCGTCTTAACTAGCACCACCGAAGTTTCGGTGACGTGGTTACAGATGGCGGTAAAATCATCAATAGAGTAATCGGCCAGCCCCTCTGTAATGGAGGAGTTGAAATTGGGCAGGTTCAAAAAGCCCAGCGTGTGGCCGTCGGCCTTGGCCTGCTGTAGCGCGGTCCAACCGATAGTGCCGGAACCGCCCTCCAGATTTTCAATTATAACCGGCTTGCCAATATACTTTTCCGCGTAAGCGGTGAGAACGCGGGCGGTGTTGTCAGTGCCGGAGCCCGCCTTGTAAGCCACAATAATGGTTACGTTTTCAGTAGGAATCCATCCGGCGACCGACGCATCGGGCGTTGCGGAAGAAGATGCAGGCGTACTGCTTGCGGAGCCGCCGCAGGCGGTTACGGACAGAAGCAGCATCAGCACCAGCAAAAGTATGGAAATGCGTTTCATACAAGGACATCCTTTCTATTGTTTGATAGTTGTGATGACGCATTTGATTAGTGATTTTTATGCGCCCAGTACAACCATATCCGTTTGTGAATAAAAAGTGAAGTTTAAATCTTTTTAAACTTTAAAAATCTACATATTTTAAACCATATAAGCATAAAAAACTAAAATCAATACAATTACAAGACGTTTTTAGGCAATATTCCAAAACGAAAACGCTATAGTAGCACTCTAAAGATGTAAGATGGCCTTCAAATGCATTTCGAAAAACGACCGTTTTTTATTAAATTGCTTCCTTGTTTAGAATTAGTCGAATTAAATTACTCTTTAATATGGAAGAATGTAGAAAAACATGATATGATTTAAATACAATAATTTTCAAAATCCTCTAAATGATAAGGAGTAATAAAATGAAAATTCAAGATGTTCCATTTTGCACAGTTGACTGGAGTACGATAAAGCCAACAATACATCCGGGCATAACCGGAGAGGCCTATTGGCGTACCTTTGAAATGGGGAATATTCGGGTACGTATGGTTGAATATACACCTGGATATTTTGCAGATCACTGGTGTAAACGCGGACATGTTCTTTTCGTTTTAGAGGGTGAATTAGTAACTGAACTTGAAGATGGCAGAGAATTTACGCTAACGTCTGGAACGAGTTATCAAGTTGCCGAGGATATAAATCCTCATCGTTCACATACGGAAAAGGGCGCAAAACTTTTCATTGTAGATTAATATTTTGAGCATACTTGGTAGGCTGGTAAGAATTTTGAGCTTTACAGCGTTAACCCAAACCAACAGTTGAATTGGTGGTATGCACCAGCCCTAAAGGGCATATTACCGTACCGAAAAATGCTCATTCAGATGCTTATGCACGATTTCTGATTTCTGTTTCGGTGTCCATTCACGCCTTTTTATCCCTTTTTTAAATTACCCCCTCCAGCTTGATTTTAGCAGAATTAAAAGGTAGACACATGATTGTTTTCCATGTGTCTACCTTACTTTACAGCTTCACATATGCAGGAGCTTTGATTATATTATAATCCTATTTCTCGGGTGTTTTTTCATCAACTTTTTTTGCTTATGTATATATATTTGGTTGTTGTTATTAAACTATGGCCTAAATATTTTGTATGTACCTAATGTCGACATCCTTTCCAACAACAATGTAGCAAATGAGTGCCTAAGCATATGAGGCGTAATATGCACTGGAATTTTAGCGATATCGGTATATACATTTATTATATTGCGCATGGATTGTTCGATAAGCCTGTTTCCTAAGCGACTGATAAAGAACCAGCCAGTGCTTGGAATCTGTTTGGCATAGGTGTTCCTATATGAACGTAATGCAGACAAAGCATCGGGATTGCGAATAATACGGCAGTTTGTTGCCAAACTCTTTTGAAATCTACCGAAACCCATTATGGTTACCTTATCTCTAACTAGCCAAAGATCTGGAAGTAGGTTGCCTCTTTGAACTATGATCACAGTGGAGGTATAGCTTGGCTTCGTACATCATTGATTTTCAGCACCAATAAAATAGGGATTTGAACTCACACCAAAATAGAATCTAAGACACGATAACTTTTTACAGTTATCGTGTCTTTTTGCACCTATTAATACTTTTGGAGGTATGATCATGAATTTGTTAGACGACCAATCACAAGCAATGACCAAAGGACTCCGCAAGTTTTTTGAGAACGCCGATTGAAAAATGGCAAACCGCACTTGCTGTGGTTTATAACACCTTATTGAACGGAACGCTTGTTGTTACTGAAATGAAGGTGCAAACAGTCCGTTGGATTTCGACCGCTATCTGGGCAGGAAACAGTCTTGGCAAAATAGTTGCTAGCTTGGAAGCAGGGCATCCCCTCTCCACCGGTAAAGCAAAGTGGAATCGGGAGGCCATTTCTAAACTACTCTCGAATGAAAATACATTGGCTGTATTTTGTTTCAAAAAATACACTGAGTATTGATAGAGCTCAGTTAGAAACAACGGCAAATTACAGCAGGTGTTCATTCGTAACCATCAAGCAATTATCACAATCCAAAGCTTCATGTCGTTTTATAAATCTTGCTCCGCCACCTACGGTTTGATATAATAAAAAAAGCTGTAACAGCATTTCAGAGGTTTTAGAATGTCATTCTTGTATGGTACAAGTGTAATTGTTGTTAACGGATAAAGGACAATTTATGAATTGGATGAAAGAACAGATAAAACTTTTAAAAAGTTGCTCTGCCAAAAAACAAAAAGAATTTGAGCGGCATAACAGTCAAGTGGTCCTTGGGAGAATTAGAATAATCTCTTTAGCTACAATTTTTTTGTCTTTCTTTTGGGTCTATATGGATTGGGTCATTGTGAAAAATGGTGCTGACAGAATTTATAGTATCACGCTTATTTCAGGCCATATCATAAGTGTCGCTGCTTCGGTTGCAATTGTAATTTTCTACAACAAATTAATTGATATAGGCAACAATAACAATTCTCCTGTCTTATGTCGTGTTTTGAAGTTGTATGTATTTTTGTACATCTTAATGGGAACTGTTTCGTCTATCAATAGTCAAAATTACACCGGTAATATTTATTCCTATATTATATTATCACTAGTAGTTGCGATGGCCATGGCTTTAACCCCCTCTTATATGTTGGTTGCCTACATAGTTAATCATATTATTTTCCTTATCGGAATCAGGTTATTAATCGATGATATGGATTTGTTTCTTGTTATAACAATGAATTCTACCGTTTTGATCGTCGTCGCTTTCTTACTCAGTGCTATCTTTTTTCGCCATAGAATGGTGGGATTTTTGTATCAAAAAGAGCTGGTCGAGAATGAAGAAAATTTTAAAAAACTTTTTTATGTAAATCCTTATCCTACATTTATTACAAGAATGGAGGATGGAAAGATTATTGAAGCCAACAAAAGGGCTTGTAGCTTGTTGGAAATTGCTTCAGAAGAATTGCATAGTTCTCTTGAAATTGATTACTTTATTAAGAATGACAGTAAACTTGCCTTACAGGAAGAATTGATGAAGCATAATAGTGCCTATAACCGGATTGTAGACTATGATTTTAACGGTAAGCACATGTGGGTTACAGCTAATTATGAATTAATTGACTACCACGGTGAGAAGTGTATCTTAACCGGCATTATGGATATAACCGAAATCAGAAAAGCAGAGGAAGAATTAAATCAATATGCTTCCACGGATACCTTAACCGGAATTTTAAATAGAAGAATGGGTATTAAAAAGCTGGAAAATTTATTGGCAGAATCCAGAGAAGATCATTTGGAATTTGTGCTTTGCTTCCTGGATATTAATAATTTAAAGAAGATCAATGATACCTATGGGCATAGTGAAGGAGACCGGTATATTCTTATTGTCTGTGATATTATTAAACGCAACCTGCATGAAGAAGATGTATTCTTTCGAATGGGAGGGGATGAATTTATAATTATCCTCAAGGATCTGAACAAATCTCAGGCGGAGAATATATGGAGGGAGATTCAGCGGCAGTTTAGCAAATGTAATCTGAATGGAGAATTCTCTTATAGTATTATGGCAAGCCATGGGTTATCTTATTATCGCTCGGGTATGGATATAGGGTTGAATGATATTATTGAAAAAGCAGATAAACAAATGTATATAGAAAAGCAAAGATTTCGTAAAGAATATCAAAAAAGCGCTGCTGGAATAAGAAATTGAAATTTCTTAAATACGAGAAGGAGTAAGGCTTAAAAAAATTTGAATGTTGTTTTGTCGGCATTGATCACTCGCCATTTTTCAGAATGTTTTGATTAAGGGTTGGTTTTCTGTTGTAAGTCTTACACTGTACAGTCGAAATTCAAAGGCGAATTCCTACACTTAAAGACTTAGATGTTCAAAAGAACTTTCACCTCTTCGTCTGCAACAAATTTTATGGGCGTTTACACGAACAAATAAAAAAGACGCCAAGATTTTTCGACGCCCATGTGTGTGAAGTTGTTTTGATGGCAGGTTTTACGGTGTGCTCAGTTATGGTTCTTTACTTGAAAAATGAGAGCCCTTTAACCCTGACAGGAAGAGCGGAAATATTTTCGCTCTTCCTGTTTTTTCTAACCCGGTACCGTCAACAGGACCTTTATTGTGCGTTATCTCTAACCCTCGGTGTCTTAGGCTAAGTTAGGTGTTATATGAAAGCTAAGCGCTTTTCTCCATCACCGATTTGTTATGCCGCAATTCATCCAATCTTTTTTTACATGCGGTGAGGAAAGCCTCGCTTTGCTTTCCTCACCGCAGCCACCTCTGATCCCATCAGCGGCATCTATCGCTGCAAGCCGCTTCTCATCATCTTCTATCAATGCCTGCATAAGCATCTCATCAAATTCATGTTGGGCCATTTCCCTTAACATTTCCCGCAGTTTTTTATACAGAAAGTGTGCACATAGATATTCTTGGCGGTGATGCCCAATAGGCGCTAATTTGCGTATTAGAGAATCCGTCAATCAGCTTGTATTCAGCGCAGTCTTAATCTTTGCGGGGAACCGCTGTTTGGATAAGTGCGGCCAGAATATAAGCCGTGCTACAACACAAGGCTGATGCAAAAGCGCTCGCCTTTGCTCTGGGCATCGTAGGGAATCTCCAGCCGCTCCAGGTTGCGTTTTACGATATAAAGCCCCAAACCGGTTCCGCTTGCCGCTTTGTCGCGGCTGTAGCTGCGGGTGTAAAAGGGCTCGAAAAGTTTTGGCAGCTCTTCCGATGGAATCGGTTCGGAGTCGTTTTCGATAATAAAGCGGCGCTTTTCCGCCTCCTCTACAAGGGATAGCCTGATCTCTCCGCCCTGAGGCGTATAACGTACAGCGTTGGATATCAGGTTGGATAGCGCCTGATACAGCATATCGGGGTTGGTGGTGACTTTGACGGACGGCAGCTTCCGCTCCAGACGCAGATTCTTTTCAGTCAACTGGTAACTGTTTTCGGCAATGGCCCGTTCAATCAGATCGTTTAAATGAAATTCGCACAGTTCCGGTTCGCCCCCGCTTATATCCGCCCGGGAAGCTCCCAAAAGCGCTCCCGCCAAATAGGAGAGCTTATCCACCTGCTCTTTACACGCCAAAAGATACTTTTCCTTATCCTTATAAATTCCGACATTGTCGATCATTCCTTCCAGCATGCCGCTGAGGGCGGCAACGGGGGTTTTCAACTCGTGGCTGGCGCTCTGCATCATCTCTGTTTTGGAGCGCTCCAGCCGGCTGACCTTCTCCATCTCCTTTTGCAGACTGGCGATATTTCCGTGCAGGCTGGCATAGAGTGCGTCCAGATTGGCGGAAAGCTGGCCCAGCTCATCGTTGGTGTGAAGCCCCGATACCACATCCGGCGCCATTCCCTGCATTTTCAGCGCCGCGTCTGAAATTTTCAGTATCGGTTTGGTAATCTGCTTGGCGTAGATTCCAGATAGAATCAGTCCGATGACAATTGCCGTCGCCAGAACATAGGGCAGCAGCGACAGGATGACACCCCTTGCTTCATCGATTGGCTGCAGCGTGGCGCTCACATAAATCTGATCCACATACGTCGTTCCCACATGGCCTACCAGTAACATATTGTCGCCGTTCACACCACCTAAAATCCTGATGGTGCTCGCCATCCCGATCTGGTCATCAGCAATATTTTTGCGGATCTGAAATATAAACCTGTCGCTACCGGGCGACCCCAAAACCGATTCGCCCGAATACACCACGGCTCCCGATTCCCGCAATGAGAGAAATGGCGAGGAAATGGCGGGAATCAGCATCTCATCCTCATCAAAGGACAGGACGGTGACATTGTTTTGTTTTGAGAAATCTGCGATCAGAGCCGCGCATTCCTCCGCATTTTTCGCGTATTTGAGGTTGTGCGCCACGGTATCCACATTTTGCCTCAAATCCAGCCTTTTCTGTTTAAGGTAATAGGAGGGCAGAATGAAATACATGACCGTGAAGGAGATCAAAACCACGATCAGGATGAGCAGGATGGAAAACAGAAAAGTTTTCCGCACAATCCCTTTTTTAAACAGCATTCCCGCTCACTCCCCTCCGAATTTGTATCCCACGCCGATGATGGTGGAAATCACATTGGTTTTCAGCTTTTTGCGCAGGTTTTTGATGTGGACATCCACCACCCGTTCATCGCCGAAGTAGTCGTATCCCCATGCATGGTTGAGAAGCTGCTGGCGGCTGAGCGCTTTCCCGGCGTTTTGCATCAGGGTGCCCATCAGTTCAAACTCCCGCAGGGTCAAGCCGAGCTTTCTTCCGGATTCCCATGCCTCGAAGCTGTCGTAGTTGAGGGTGATGTCGCCATACCGCAGCATTTTGTCCCCGGCGCCCCCGCGGCGCAGCAGGGCCTGTACCCGCCGGACCAGCACTTTCGGGGAAAAGGGCTTGGTGACATAATCGTCGGCCAGCGCGTCAAAGCCCATGAGCTGGGTGGCTTCATCACCGAGGGCGGTGAGCATGACAACCGGTTTTTCCCTGTGCTTTTCCATTCCCCGAATCGCTTTCAAAAGCGCCAGACCGCTCACTTCCGGCAGCATGATGTCGAGGATAAAGAGGTCGATATCGGCGCGCTGCCGGATCAGCCGAAGGGCATCGCCGCCGTGGGCGGAGGACAGCACGATATACCCGGCTTCTTTCATGTATTCGGAAACAACTTCATTGATGTTAGGGTCATCCTCCACAATATGAACAGTCTGCGGCACATTTTTCCCCCCTCGGTTTTATTTTTGATCATAGCAGATAATTAAACCTGTGTCCACTCAGGCGATCAGCGTTCCGGAATCCTTCCGGAACAGGTGGATTTTCTCGGGAGGGAAATGAATGCCGCAGTTTTCCGCAAGCTCCCGGCTGCGGGATGTTTCCATCCGTGCGATAATATGCGTTCCGGCGCAATTCAGGTGCAGAATCGTGTCAGCCCCCCGCATTTCGGAGATTTCCCGTATTGCCGGTATGCCGTGGATGCGCGCCGCTTCATTTATCGCAACACAGGCGATATGCTCCGGGCGGATGCCCAGCACCACCTCCCGGTCGGCATATCCGGCTTTTAGAAGCGCGGCGCTCTTTTCCGGCGGCAGAGGCAGACGCTGCTGTGCGAAGGCAAGCAGGGCGGTGTCCCCCAGCTTTTCCACCACAGCCTGAATAAAATTCATTTTTGGGGAACCTATGAAGCCCGCCACAAACCGGTTCGCAGGATTGCTATAGACAGCGTCGGGCGTGTCGGCCTGCTGGACGACGCCGTCCTTCATCACAACAATTTTAGTCCCCAGGGTCATGGCCTCGGTCTGGTCGTGTGTGACATAAATGAAGGTGGTGGCCAGCCGCCGGTAGAGGCCGATGAGCTCGGTCCGTATCTGGTCGCGCAGGGCGGCGTCCAGATTGGAAAGCGGCTCATCCAGTAAAAAGACGTTGGGGCTTCGCACAATGGCCCGCCCCATCGCCACCCGCTGGCGCTGACCGCCCGAGAGCGCCTTCGGCTTGCGCGCCAGCAGATGGTCAATTTCCAGCATGCGGGCGGTTTCCATGACCCTCTGTTTGATCTTTGCCTTGGGTACTTTTCGTAGCTTGAGCCCAAAGGCGATGTTATCGTAAACGCTCATGTGCGGGTACAGCGCATAATTCTGGAATACCATGGCCATATCCCGATCCTTGGGCGGGATGCCGTTGATCCGCCGCCCATCCATCAGCAGGTCGCCCTTTGTGATGTCCTCAAGCCCGGCGATCATCCGCAGAGTCGTCGTCTTTCCACAGCCGGATGGCCCGACAAACACGATAAATTCCCGCTCGCCGATTTCGAGGTTGAGATTGTCAACGGCGGTCACGCCGCCCGGATAGATTTTGGATAGGTTATGCAAGCTCAGATTTGCCATAAAGCGCCAATGCCTCCGCTTTTGATTTTATTTTCAGGCTCGTTGTGGTGCGACAGCGGCGAAAAAACAGGATCAGGCTCAGGATAATCCCGGCGATGCATACCGCGAACACGGTCAAACAGATAGGCTGCGCATCCCGCAGCCAGACAAGCTTGTGGCCAAAATCTCGGGCGGTCAGCTCCCCGGTAATCCATATGAGTTCTTGCCAGGTCAGGCAGATTTTCAGGACTTGCAGGGATAGCCGCAGCATCGCCGCGATTGCGCCCACGAAGAGAAGCGCACTGCTTGCGGTTTTCAGAAAGTCCGTTTTGTAGCGGGAAACCAGTTCCCGAAAATAAAGGTTGTTAAGTTTTGTACGATAGAAGCGGAGTCTGCCGAGCAGCTTGTGTCATGCCCGGATAACGAATACCAGCAGTAAGGCAAACAGCGCTGTCTTCCACGCTACCGTAAAGCACGCACTAAACGCGGCGGCGGACTTTGAAAGATTGATGAATTCATAGTTGTTCTCGTGGATACCGATGCGCTTCAGTGCGTTTTTGGCATACGCTTCGGTGACCCTGTCATCCATTAAAACGATGACGGTATCCGCCTGCCCGTCCGCCATGCTGGCAGGGGTATAGATGTTGGCATTCTTGGCATCTCCATCCTGAATAACGCCGGTGACAGTCCAGCTTTCGCCGTCCAGCTTGAGCGTTTTGCCTGTGATCCCGACGCTGCCGAAAATCTGGAAAGCGGCCGTTTCGTTGAGGACGGCGTGCCTGTTCTTCGCATCCATGGCGGCTGTGGTGAAGAAGCTGCCGTTTAGATTGACATAATTGAGCACCCCGGCATAATACGAATTGGTTCCCACCACGGTCACGGCATGCTTTTGATTGACGGCCTGTACGGTTCCGGGCCTGCGGATCTCATAGGTCAGCAGGAACTCTTCCTTTGCAAATTGCTCCAGCCGTTGTGGGCTAAGCCCCGGAACGCCGAAGCTTAACGGCGAAGCCAGCAGCAGGTTTTG
>DALYYK010000020.1:0-14426 GCA_031983305.1 Candidatus Fimivivens sp.
GCGCTCAAAGTCGTTTAGCATAATGGTTTTTAAGGTCCACAGGCTTTCCGACAGGTCGACATAATAGCGGTGGGGATATTCAAAGCGCTTAATCTCGTCCCACATCCGGCCAAGCTCGGCTTTGCAGAACTGTTGTATCTCCTTTAAGGGCGGGGATTGGTACAGCCGCTTGCCCTTTTCGTAGATCGGCTCGAGCAGGCTGACCGCTTCAAAATCCTCGAGGGTTTTCTTTTTCCAGATCGCATTGGGGTCAAAGATGGTCAACGGCTTGGTATCGTCGATCTCCTCTTCAAACAACGTGATATAATCGGCCGACGCCTTGCCGCTCTTGCGGTCATAGAGGCGATAAAGCTTTTTAAAGCCCGGGGTTGTCACCTTTTCGGGGCTCTCGCTGATCTTGATGCGGGGGGCGAGCTTATCCCCTTCCTGCACGGCGACCAGCTTATAGACGCCGCCGAACACCGGCTCGGAACGGCCAGTGATCAGATTTTCGCCTACGCCGAACAGATCGACCTTGGCCCCCTGCAAAATCAGGTCGCGAATGATATATTCATCGAGCGAGTTCGAAGCGACAATCTTACAGTCTTCAAAGCCCGCCGCGTCGAGCAGGGCGCGCACCTTTTTAGAGAGGTATGCGATATCGCCCGAATCGATTCTGACACCCTTGGGGCGTTGTCCCAGCGGCAGCAGCACCTCGTTAAAGACGCGGATGGCGTTGGGTACGCCGGAATGCAGCACGTCGTAGGTGTCGATCAACAGCGTGCAGTTGTCGGGGTAGATTTCTGCATAGGCTTTAAAGGCGGAATATTCATCGGGGAAGAGCTGCACCCAGCTGTGCGCCATTGTGCCGACCGCGGGGATGTTGTAATATTGCTCGGCGATGACACAGGCCGTCGAGGTGCATCCGCCGATATAGGCCGCCCGGGCGCCCAGCATGGCCGCGTCGTAGCTCTGCGCGCGGCGCGAACCAAACTCCATGATGGCTCTGCCCTGCGCCACGCGGTTCATGCGGGTGGATTTAGTAGCGATCAGCGACTGAAAATTAATAGTCAACAGCATCATTGTCTCGATCAATTGTGCCTGAATGGCCGGGCCCTTGACCACCGCGAGCGGCTCGCCCGGGAATATCGGGGTGCCCTCTTTGATGGCCCACAGGTCGCACTCAAATTTAAAATCCTTGAGGTACTCTAAAAATGCCTCGGAGAAGGTGTTCTTGCTGCGCAGAAACGCAATATCCGCCTCGGAAAACTGTAGATTGTCGATATATTGCATCAACTGCTCGAGGCCCGCCGCTATCGCATAGCCGCCGCCGTCGGGAATTCTGCGAAAAAACATGTCGAATACGACCTCGGTATCCTGCATGTTCTTGAGCAGATAGCCGTTCGCCATCGTCAGCTCGTAAAAATCGGTCAGCATCGTCAGATTGCGCTCGTTTTTAATGTCTATCATCGCAGGTGCGTCCTCATTTCAACGATTTTATTATTTTATGTATGTAGGATAATCCCGCCGCGCCACATCTAACGGCGCGCGTCAGGCTTTGACAACGATCGTGACCGGCTGCGTCAGCACACCGGCCAGCGTGCCGCTTTCGGCATCCACCGCGCAAATGTTGGCTGTAGCTTTATAATCCCCCGGGACAAGCTTTTCATCCAGCGCGGCCTTTTTTATCATTTGCCCCGGCAACAGCGCGCCGGTGCGCAAAACAACCTCACCAGATTCTTCGAGCACAAGCTCAAGCGTCATTAAATATTGATTTTGCTGCGGATTTTTGAGCAGCAGCGCCGCTGGTTCCGAGGCAGCGGAAAAGATCAGCTCCCGCTTAATCTCATATGAGAACTGGTCGGACGGATTTTGCCCTTCTTTTTTAGAAAACAGTCCTGCTGTGGCCTCGACCGCTCGGGCATCCAGATCGATTGCCGATGAAAAATCGGTTTTAAAGGCTCCGGTCGGCGCAACGCACCAGTGCAAGATCATTAATATAGCACCCGCGCAAAGCGCGGTTATAATAAGAAGGATGCCAAGCATCCGATTGCTCTGTTTTCTTTCTCGCCGCAAATCCATTTTAATGCGCCTTACCTTTTTATCTGGGATTTTTACTGATGCATGGCTAAAAAACTGAATAAATTGGCGCGCGGATGGCTATCCTGCGGGAATCAAGCAATCGCACACCGGTGCAAAGTCATTGCGGAGATGGATTACCCGCCGCAAAGCGCTCAGTTTGTTAGCAAAATATCAGTATTTAGTCGATTATACACCTTTTATGTTGCTATGACAACCCATTATCAGAAAACGAAACCAGCATGCTATCTTTGTTAAACAAGTTGTTCTTTGGCTGTCTTTATGGTAATATAAGTTAATAAATCACCAAAGGAGAACCATGTGTATGTATGAATACGATGAAAAGCCGACCATGTACGAGCAGGAAACCATGGAATATGCCAAGGTGTCTCGGGATCAGCGGGTCGCGCTTTATCTGGCCAAGGTTATGGGCTGGATGTGTCTGGGCCTTTTTACCACCTTTGTGAGCTGTTTTCTGTGCTTGGCGGTGCCCTCCATCTTTTACACCTTAATTTCCAGCACGACCATAATGTACGCCATTATGGTCGCACAGGTGGGGGTTGTTATCGCCATCGGCGCGACCATCAACCGGATCAGCGCGGGGTCCGCCACGGTGCTGTTTATGGTTTACGCAGCGCTCACCGGCGTTACCTTCACCGTGTTCACCATTCTGTTTGAGATGATCAGCATCCTGTATGTCTTTGGCCTGACCGCCTTGATTTTTGTGGCTTTGTCGGTGTACGGATTCATTACCAAGCGGGATCTGACACGTGTGGGGACGCTGGCCATATTCGGTCTGTTCGGCATCATCATTGGCAGTCTGGTCAATATGTTTATAGGCAACAGTGTAATGGATTTGGCCATCACCGCCATTGGTATCGTCATCTTCATTGTCCTGATAGCTTACGATACCCAGAAGATTAAGGGCATCTACATCCAGACCATCGCTCAGGGCTACGATGAGGATAGCCAGCAGGTGCGCAAGCTGGCCATTTTTGGCGCGCTCACCCTCTATCTGGACTTCATCAACCTCTTCCTCAAGCTGCTGCGGCTGCTGGGTAAGCGGAGAAGGTGAAAAACAACCGTTTAAAAGCCCCTGAAAAGCCCCTGTTAGTCACGGGGGCTTTTGTCTGTTTACGCGGAAGGCTCCAGGCAAACGTTGTCTCAGGCGCTCCGACATTCAATTATGAACAATATATAAAATCAATAGCAGTTCTTGACAGAAGTAACATGTGTTACTATAATTAGATAGACAATCTAATTAATATTAATGGAGGACGGTATTTTGACCGATGAGTTCATGCTAAAGCTCAACGAAACGCTGGTCACGGCCTATCGTTCCATATTGAAAATTGAAGATGAATTCATTAAACGCGCCGGTACGCCCAACGTTTCTTCAAGCGAGATGCACCTGCTTGAAACGATCGGCAAAACTAGAGGCAGAGGTCGCACCGTCAAAGAAATTGCCGCCGACCTGCGCATCACGCAGCCATCGGTGACCGCGGCGGTCAACCGGCTGGTGCAAAAGGGCATTGTCGAGCGCCGCCGCTCCACCGAGGACGGGCGGGTGGTCTACATCCACCTGACGCGGTTAGGGCATAAAACCTACGCCGTTTTCATGCGCTTTCACGAAAATATGGTGCGCGCGGTGGCAAAGGACTTGAGCGATGACGAAAAGGTACATCTGCTCAAAGGCATGATCCGCCTAAACGCGTTTTTTGAGAAACAGTTCATCGATGAGATGACGGGAATCGACCCTCAGAACGATCTTGCAACGAAGGAGTAGGCTTTTATGAGCTTTTCAATTCTCTCAACGGGCCGGGCTGTGCCCAAACGCATTCTAACGAACGACGAGCTGTGCCGCTTTGTGGACACGACCGATGAGTGGATCTACACCCGAACCGGCATTCGGCAACGCCACATCTGCATGGAAGAGTCACTGGCCGATATCGCGGTGGCTGCCGCCGAAAAGGCGCTTATCCGCGCGAATTTAACCGCCGCGGACATTGACCTGATTCTCTGCGCGACCATTAGCGGCGACTATATCACCCCTTCGCTTTCGTGCCTTGTACAAAGCCGAATCGGGGCCGACTGCCCCGCGTTTGACGTCAATGCCGCCTGCTCGGGCTTTTTATACGCGCTGGATGTGGCCGACGGCTATTTTGCCCGCAAAAAGGCGCGGCATGTGCTAATCGTCGCGGCCGAGGCGATGAGCCGCCTGCTCGACTGGCGCGACCGCTCGACCTGTGTGCTGTTCGGCGACGGCGCGGGCGCTGTGGTGCTGGGCGAGGGCGACGGGCTGCGTTCGCTATCGCTGACCACCAAGGGCGACGCCGAGGTGCTCAACGTCCCCAACGTCAAGGGCAACCTGCCCGACCGTATTCCCGACGATTCTGAGCCGTATGTCTTTATGAACGGGCAGGGCGTGTTTAAATTTGCGGTCAACGCCATGTGCAACGGACTGCGCAACACGATTGCCGACGCGGGGCTTCAGGAATCGGAGATTACATGGGTACTGCCGCATCAGGCGAATTTGCGCATCATCGACTTTGCCAAGTCGAAGCTGTCTATCCCGCCCGAGCGTTTTTGCATCAACATTGAGCGGTACGGCAATACCTCCGCCGCCTGCATACCGCTGTTGCTCGACGAGCTCAACGAGGAAAAGAAGCTTAAAAAGGGTGATCTGCTGGCCATGTGCGCCTTTGGCGCGGGGCTGACCAGCGCCTCGGCCGTGCTGCGCTGGGACTGCGAGTAATTACAAAGATCCGCTGTTTATCGCGCTTTTAAGTCGGCGCGTTAACATAAATTAAAAAGATTTTATTTAAAAGGAGAATATTAGCATGAACGAGAATTTTGAAAAAGTAGCCAAGGTCCTTGCCGAGTATAAGGAGATCGACGCGTCTGAAATTACGATGGAAACCACCTTTGAAGAGCTGGGCTTTGACTCGCTCGATATTGTTGAAATTGTTATGAACCTTGAAGAGGTTTTTGAACTGGAGCTCGAAATGAACGAGGGCCTCGTCGATGTCAAGAGCCTGCTCGCCTACATCGAGTCCCTGCAGGCGTAAGATTATGATCAAAACGCCGCTTTGTGAGCTACTTGGCATTGAAGCCCCGATCATTCAGGGCGGTATGGCATGGATTGCCGACGCCGAACTGGCCGCCGCCGTCTCAAACGCGGGCGGCCTGGGGCTGATTTCGGCCATGAACGCCGACGCCGAGTGGCTGAGAACCCAGATTAGAAAAGCCAGAACCCTGACGACTAAGCCGTTTGGCGTCAACATTATGCTCATGAGCCCGTTCGTCGAGCAGGTGGCACGGGTTGTCGCTGAAGAAAAGGTCAAGGTTGTGACCACCGGCGCCGGAACGCCGGCCAAATATATGCCGATGTGGAAAGAGGCCGGCATTGCCGTACTGCCTGTTGTCGCCTCGGTCGCCTTTGCAAAGCTCGCCGAGCGCAGCGGCGCCGCCGCCGTCATCGCCGAGGGTTGTGAGTCGGGCGGGCATATCGGCGAGCTGACCACAATGGCGCTCGTACCGCAGGTCTGTGACGCGGTGAAGATTCCGGTTATTGCCGCGGGCGGCATCGGCGACGGGCGCGGCATTGCCGCCGCCTTTATGCTCGGCGCTGTCGGCGTGCAGGTCGGCACCCGCTTTTTGACCGCTTATGAATGCAATGTGCACCCCGTTTATAAAGAGCGCATTCTCAAGGCAAAGGATATCGACACCGTCGCCACCGGCAAGCGCTTAGGCCACCCGGTGCGCTGTCTCAAGACCCCCTTCTCCCGCGAGATCATGAAGATGGAGGCAGACACGGGCGTCACGGTCGAAGAGCTTGAGGCCAAGGGCGTCGGTGCGCTGCGCCGTGCCGTGCAGGAGGGCGACCTTGAGGGCGGCACCTTTATGGCGGGTCAAATTGCCGGCATGATGAAAAAGGAGCAGAGCTGCGCCGACATTATCACCGAGATGTTTGATGAAGCCGCGTCGATTCTTGGAGGTGCGGGAAAATGGGTAAAATAGCCTTTTTATTCGCTGGTCAGGGCGCGCAGTACACCGGCATGGGCCAGTCTCTCTGTGAGGTTAGCCCCGCCGCCCGCCGCGTGTTCGACTTGGCTGACAGCGTCCGCCCCGGCACCTCAAAGCAATGCTTTGAGGGCAGCGCTGAGGAGCTCTCTGTCACCCTAAACACCCAGCCCTGCCTGTTTGGCGTCGATCTCGCCGCGGCTGAGGCCGTGCGCGAAGCGGGCGTCAACCCCGACGGCGTGGCGGGCTTCTCGCTCGGCGAAGTTGCGGCGCTGACCTTTGCGGGCGGCTTTTCCGCTGAGGACGGCTTTAAGCTCGTGTGCGAGCGCGCGGCGCTCATGCACGAGGCTTCTGAAGCCAGCAAAAGCGGCATGGTCGCCATTTTAAAGCTCACCCCCGAAAAGACCACGGAGGTCTGCGCCCAGGTGGGCGACAGCTACCCCATCAACTTTAACTGCCCCGGTCAGATCGTAGCGGCGACGCTGCGTGACCGTTCAGATGAACTGATCGCTGCCGTTAAGCAAGCGGGCGGTCGGGCGTTAGCTCTGCCGGTAAGCGGCGGATTCCACTCCCCTTTCATGCAGTCTGCTTATGAGGGACTCCAAAAAGCGCTGGAGCGTTATGCTTTTGCGCAGCCCTTGGTGCCGGTGTATGCCAACTCCACCGCATCGCCATATGTCACCCCAGATAAGCAGCTGTTATCGGAGCAGTTGATCCGTCCCGTTTACTGGCAGAAGACGCTCGAAAATATGGCCGCCGACGGCTACGATACCTTTGTCGAGGTGGGTGCGGGCAAGACCCTATCGGGCTTTGTCAAAAAGACGCTGCCCGACGCTACCGTTGTAAACGTGCAGGATGCCGAATCTCTTGCCGCCGCGCTGGCGACGCTGAGAGGAGAATGAACCATGCTGACTAATAAAACCGCCATCGTCACCGGCGGGTCGCGCGGCATCGGCCGTGCGATCGCGCTGGCGCTGGCCGCACAAAACGCCAAAGTGGCGATTCTATACGCGGGCAACGCGGCCGCCGCTCAGGCTACCGTCGAAGAGGCACAGAAAAACGGCCATACCATGACCGCTGTGCAGTGCGACGTTGCCGACAGCGCGGCCACCAAAACCGTTGTCGATACCCTGCTTAAGGAGTGGGGTCAGATCGATATTCTCGTCAACTGCGCGGGCATCACCCGCGACGGGCTTGTAATGCGTATGAAGGACGAGGACTTCGACGCCGTTATCGCCACGAATCTCAAGGGCGCATTCCTGATGACCCGCCAGTGCGCCGCCGCGATGATGAAGCGCCGTACCGGCCGCATCATCAACATCGCTTCGGTCTCGGGGCTTTGCGGCAACGCGGGCCAGGCCAACTATGCCGCCGCCAAGGCCGGTATGATCGGTCTGACCAAATCGGTCGCGCGCGAGCTGGCCGGCCGCGGCGTCACCTGCAACGCGATCGCCCCCGGCTTTATCGAAACCGACATGACCGCCGCGCTGTCTGAAAAGGTGCTGGCCGCCTCGCTTGAAAATGTGCCGATGAACCGCATGGGCACGCCGGAGGAGGTCGCCTCGCTCGCCGTTTATCTTTGCAGCGAGGGCGCGGGCTACATCACCGGCGAGGTCATCCGCATCGACGGCGGCATGTGCATGTAGCCGTTATACGCCGACGGCTGAAACGAGGTAAAACGATCAATGTTCAATTTTAACAACCACAAGCTCACGCTCGGCAAATATACCGCACCCGTCCCGATTGTGCAGGGCGGCATGGGCGTGGGCATCTCGATGGCTCGCCTCGCTTCCGCCGTCGCAAACGAGGGCGGCGTCGGCGTGCTGTCGGCGGCGGGAATCGCCATGCTGCGCAAGCCCGCCGAACGCGACCGCGAGCGCGCCGTCTCGGACGGCATCTCGGAAGAGATTGCCGCCGCGCGCGCCCAAATAGCCGACGACGCCGGACTGCTCGGTATCAACATCATGAACGTGATGACCGACTTTGCCCAGATGGTCAAAACCTCGGCTGAGGCCGGTATCGACGTCATCTTCTCAGGTGCGGGGCTGCCGCTCGATCTGCCCAAGTTCTCCCCTTCGGACATCGCGCTGGTGCCCATCGTCTCCTCCGCTAAGGCGGTCAAGATGATCTCGCGCTGGTGGGAGCAGAAATACGCCCGTGTGCCCGACGCCTTTGTGCTTGAAGGGCCACTGGCCGGCGGGCATCTCGGCTTTACCGAGGAGCAGATTGACGACCCGGCCTTTAGCCTTGACACGCTGGTGCCGCAGCTGCGTGCCGCGCTTGACGCGCTGGAACAAACCGCCGGACGCGCCATTCCGCTGATTGCTGGCGGTGGTATTTTCTCAGGGGCGGATATCCACCACATTCTCTCGCTTGGGGCCTCCGCCGTTCAGATGGCGACCCGCTTTGTCGCCACCGAGGAGTGCGACGCCTCCCCCGCCTTTAAGCAGGCCTATGTCAATTGCAAAAAAGAGGATATCGTCATCATCAAAAGCCCGGTCGGCCTGCCGGGGCGCGCTATCGGCAATGACTTTTTGCGGCGCGCGGCCGAGCATGAGACCTGCCCCAAAAGCTGCCCGTGGCACTGCATCTCATCCTGCACCGTCGACAGCGCCCCCTATTGCATTTCGGCGGCGCTGCTCGCGGCCTGCAAGGGCAAGCTCGAACAGGGCTTTGCGTTCATCGGGGCCAACGGCTATCGCATCGACGGCATCACGACGGTGCACCACCTGATCGAGACGCTGCACAAGGAATTTATCGCCGCCGCAAAAGCCGGCGTGTAGAAGGAGGAATTTTATGAAACGAGTTGTGATCACCGGACTTGGCGCGATTACGCCGGTCGGCAACGACGTTGCAACCTTTTGGCAAAACATTTCAGCCGGTGTGAGCGGCATCGGATATATCACTCATTTTGATACCGCCGACTACAAGGTGAAGATCGCCGCCGAGGTCAAGGATTTTGACGTCACGCCTTATGTCGACAAGATGGCGGCCAAGCGTTTGGATCTCTTTTCTCAGTACGCGATCGCGGCGGCTCAGCAGGCGATGGACGACAGCGGACTTGCGTGCGACCCCGAGCGGCTTGGCGTCTATTTCGGCTCCGGCATCGGCGGGCTCAACACGATGGTGCGCGAGCAGGAGCGGCTTTTGAAAAGCGGCCCGGCGCGCGTCTCGGCCATGCTGATCCCGATGATGATCTCAAACCTCGCCGCGGGCAATGTCGCCATCCGCTTTAACGCGCAGGGCCCCTGCCTGCCGGTTGTTACGGCCTGCGCCACCGGCACTAACGCGATCGGCGAGGCATTTCGCGCCATTGCCGACGGCTATGCCGACGCGATTATAGCGGGCGGTACCGAAGCCTCGATCACGCCGCTTGCGGTCGCGGGCTTCACCAACTGCATGGCGCTGACACTAAACGAGAATCCCGCGACGGCCTGCCGCCCCTTTGATACAAACCGCGACGGCTTTGTCATGGGCGAGGGCGCGGGCGCTTTAATCCTTGAGGAATATGAGCATGCCAAGGCCAGAGGCGCTAAAATTTACGCCGAGGTCTGCGGCTACGGCCACACCTGCGACGCGCACCATGTCACCGCGCCCGACCCTGAGGCCAAGGGCGCTTCGCGCGCGATCAAGGTTGCGGTCTCGCAGGCGCAGATCAGCGACGCCGACTGCGTTTATATCAATGCGCACGGCACCAGCACCCCGTTAAACGACAAGAGCGAGACAATGGCCATCAAGCTGGCACTTGGTGAAGAGACCGCCAAGAAGGTTGCCATCAGCTCGACCAAGTCGATGACCGGGCACATGCTCGGCGCTGCGGGCGCTGTTGAAGCAATTGCGGCGGTGCTGGCGCTCGAGAACGGCCTGCTGCCCCCCACCATCGGCTATGCCGAGCCCGACCCCGAGTGCGACCTCGACTACGTGCCCAACACGGCGCGCAAGGCCGATGTGACACTGTCTATTTCGACCTCATTAGGCTTCGGCGGACACAACGCCTGCGTCGCCTTCCGCAAGGTTTAAGGGGGTACCTCATGAACCGTGAAGCGATTAAAGCGCTGCTGCCCCACCGCGAGCCGATGCTGCTGGTGGATGAGGCCGAGCTTGACCAAGAGGGCCGCGCCGTCGGACGGTATACCGTGCGGGGCGACGAGCACTTTTTGCAGGGGCATTTCCCGGGGAATCCGGTTGTGCCAGGCGTGATTCTCTGCGAGATTATGGCGCAGACCTGCTGCGTGCTGTTCGCGCAGGACGCCGTCGGTAAAACGCCGTACTACACCGGCCTCAACAACGTTAAATTCCGCCGCAAGGTACTGCCGGGCGATACTGTTGAAATGACCTGCGCGGTCACAAAGCACAAGGGTCCGTTCTACTTTGTCAGCGGAAAGGGCACCGTCAACGGCGAACTGGCGATTTCGGCCGATTTTTCGTTCGCACTGATGGACTAATAAAGCTTTTAAAAACAGGGTTGGGCGCAAACGCGCTCAGCCCTGTTTTTCCACTATTTGATTATCATTTAGCCGAAATACATTGACTGCCAAATGACGACTTTTTATGCTGTCCAAGCAAGGCATATATAGCCAAACAACTTAAAAATAGAATCATCCTGGCGGCCGATTTTATTTACTTCCGTACTGGTCTGATATACTTAAAAAACCGTTCCGGATTATAATAAAAGTAAATTATTCTACCGGGGGAAGTATCAAGGCAGTAGTTAGTGCCCGCAAAATCGAAAGCCGCCATTGCCTTCTCAATTTGTTCCTCCACACTGCGATTTTCCTGCTCATAGTCAAATGGCCCATGTTCAAAAACAACATATTCGGCTTCGGGAACATCAATCATCAGCATTTGCGGTGGCACTTCCCCTTTATAATCAAAAGGAAGCCGTACACCCCAACACTCTGTACGCGGAATACCCCAGTCGCAGAGTCTGCCATCCGGGTCGTTAATGTACGCCATAATCTGGCCACTTCCGCAGTTCGGTTCGCTTCCACCATCGTCATCTAATTTACCCTTGATACTATCAAGTAATCCGCAAATTGTCTCATAGTCCTGACCCGGAATAAGGCTTTGCTTTTGCCAAAAATCCCAATACCCATTACTCCCTTAGTTTTTAATGTGCAAAAATTTGTGTGCGGGAATGGTTACAAAATAAATTTTAACTTCATCTGTGGATTTCATCATTCCGATCTCTCCCAATCCTAAAAAGTAGCGGTCAAAGGGGTTTATTTTTGTGCGAAGAACGACAGGCTTAGGCTTTTTTCGGTACTCACTTGGAACGACGCCATACGTTCCCTTGAAAGCTCTGGTGAAAGCCTCATGTGATGAAAAACCATAATCAAAAGCAATATCTAAAAGACTTTTTTCACTGTCCCGAACCTCTTTTAACGCAAAGGCTAATTTTCTACGCCGCAGATAATCTCTCAACTGCATGCCCGATATTTCTTTGAATTTTCTCGTTGTATAAAATTCGGAATAACCCAGCCTGCGAGAAAGAAAGCGTAGCGTTAAGGCTTCATCATTATAATTTTTAATACATTTGTCAATTTCATCAACGATTATTTGAATTTGCTTCTGCCACTCATACATTCTCCGCCCACCTCGTTTCAATTCCCCCGCATTTATTATAAAGAACCAGAGAGATTACCGCTTGATTTTACTTGCGTAGTTGCTTCTATGACAATTAATTATAAAGAATAAAAGTGCCCGCGTCGAGCAAATTTTGCTCCGGCGCGGGCGTTCTTTTTAATGCGCAAACTGGCTCTGGTACAGATTTTTATAAAATCCCCCGGCGGCGAGCAGCGCCTCATGGTTGCCACGCTCGATGATCTCGCCGTCCTTAACGACGAGAATCGCGTCCGCGTCCTTGATCGTCGAGAGGCGGTGCGCGATCACAAAGGAGGTGCGCCCCTGCATCAGCGTCGTCATGGCGTTTTGGATCAGCTGCTCGGTACGGGTGTCGACCGAGCTGGTCGCCTCATCGAGAATCAGTATATCCGGGTCGGCCAAAAGCGCCCGCGCGATGGTCAGAAGCTGACGCTGTCCCTGCGAGATGTTGGTGGCATCCTCGCCGAGTTCAAAGTCGTAGCCTCCCGGCAGCTGGCGGATAAAACGGTGCGCGCACGCGGCCTTGGCGGCGGCGATCACCTCGTCGTTGGTCGCGTCCAGCCTGCCATAGCGGATGTTCTCGAGAATGCTGCCCTTGAACAGCCACGTATCCTGCAAGACCATGCCGAAGTGGCTGCGCAGCTCGGCGCGGGTCATGTCGGTCAGCTTAATGCCGTCGATCGAGATATGACCCTGCTGCGGCTCGTAAAAGCGCATCAACAGGTTGACCAGCGTTGTTTTGCCCGAGCCGGTCGGCCCGACAATCGCGACGCGCTGGCCGTTTTTGGCCCAAGCCGAAACATTTTTAAGCACCGGCTCGTCGCCGTAGCCAAAGGTCAGGTCTTCGATGCGTACCTCACCCTTGGCGTTGGCGATCGCTTGGGGCTGCGCGGGGTCAGGCGTCTCCTCCGGCTCGTCGAGCAGCTCAAACACGCGCTCAGCCGCCGCAACGGCCGATTGCAGGATGTTCGCGATGTTCGCAACCATTGAAACGGGGTGCGAGAACTGGCGAATGTATTGAATCATCGCCTGAATGTCACCCACAAGCAGCTTGCCCGCCGTGATCATATAACCGCCCGCGATCGCGACGACCACATAGCCGAGATTCGTGATAAAGATGATAACCGGCATCATGACGCCGGAGCAAAACTGCGCCTTCCAGGCGTAGTCGTACAGCGTGTCGTTGAGCTGCGCAAAATGTGACCGTGTCGCCTCTTCACGGCCAAAGGCCTTGACGACCTCATGGCCGTTGTAGGTTTCTTCGATATAACCGTTTAATTCGCCGAGCGAATGCTGCTGACCCTTAAAGAATTTTTGCGAAAATTTGATCAGTAAGCCCGATAGCACAACCCCGATCGGCATGGCGGCCAACCCCGCTAAGGTCAGCCACGGGCTAATGGTCAGCATGACGATGAAGATCATGACGATGCTCAACAACGAATTGAGCGCCTGATTGAGGCTTTGCTGTAGGGCGTTCGCGATCGTGTCGATGTCGTTGGTGACGCGCGAAAGCGTATCGCCATAGGGGTGCTTGTCAAAAAACGACAGCGGCAGGCGGGTCAGCTTTTCATCCGCGCGCTTTCTCAGATCGTACATCGCCCGCTGGGTCAGCCCCGCGAGCATATACTGTACGACGTAGCTAGCCACCGACGAAACGAGATACATCGCCGCTATAATGGCCAAGATGCGCCCGATCAGCGCCATGGATACGCCGGCGCCCGTGCCGGTCAGCACGGCCTGTGTGCCGCGCGCGATCTCGTTGACCGCGCCCGACAGCGCCTTGGGCACCAGCGCGCTGACGGCGGTGGAGGCCACGTTGAGCAGCAGCACGATTAAAAGCGCAACCCAATAGGGCTTTAAAAAATCGGTCAGCCGCATAAAGCTACCTTTAAAATTTTTGGCGCGCGCCGTCGCCATCATGGCGTGGCCTGCGCTGTGCCGCCCACCCACAAACGGCTTTTGGTTTTTGTTATTCGTCTCACTCATGCTCTATTTCCTCCGCCGAAAGCTGTGACTCGACAATCTCGCGATAAACGGCACAGTGCGCCAGCAGCTCCCGATGGGTGCCGAGTCCCACCTGCTCGCCGCTGTCCAGCACGAGAATCTGGTCGGCGTTCATCACGGTCGAGACGCGCTGCGCCACAATCAGCACGGCGGCGGCGCGCATGTCCCGCTTAAGCGCGGCGCGCAGGCGCGCGTCGGTCTCAAAATCCAGCGCCGAAAAGCTGTCGTCGAACAGGTAGATGCTCGGTTTGCGCACGATGGCGCGGGCGATCGACAGCCGCTGCTTCTGTCCGCCAGAGAGGTTGGTTCCCCCCTGCGAGACCGGGGCCTCGTAGCCCTCTTCGCGCTCGCTGATAAAGCTGCCGGCCTGCGCGGTCACCGCCGCCGCCGTCAGCGCCGTTTCATCGGCATCTGGATAGCCGAAGCGCAGATTGTCGGCGATGGTACCCGAGAACAGCACCGCTTTTTGCGGCACATAGCCAAGCTTTTGGCGTAAATTCTGCTGAGCATAGTCGCGGACATCAACGCCATCAATAAGAACGCGCCCTTCGGTGACATCGTAAAAGCGCTCTACGAGCTTTAACAGCGTGCTTTTGCCGCTGCCGGTGCTGCCGATAATCGCGGTTGTCTGCCCGGGGAGCGCTGTAAAGCTGATATGCGAAAGCGCCGCGTCCTGCGCGCCGGGATAGCGAAAGCTCACGTCCTCAAAGGTGAGCAATCCCCCACCCGCCGCCGTC
>DALYYK010000021.1:0-14359 GCA_031983305.1 Candidatus Fimivivens sp.
TTGGTATCAGCAATGTTGAAACTAAACTTATCATTCCCCAAATGCAATCAACTATGAAAAACGCCATCGGTCAGGTGCGCGCCGAAGATCTGGTTCAAAACCGCGCCGCCGTTCAAGAGAGTATTGAGGAGACGCTGCGCACGAGTCTGGGCAGCAGCGGCATCATCGTCGTCTCATTCGCGATGGAAAATTTAGATTTTGAAGACGGCTTTGAAGAGACGATCCGCGCCAAAGTCGCTGCCGAGCAGCAGGCGCTGACCATGCAAAATAAAACCAAGGAAAAGGAAGAGCTCGCCAAACAGGCGGTTATTGAAGCGCAGGCGCAGGGCGACAGCGAAAAAATTAAGGCCGACGCACAGGCGTATACAATTGAGATTATTCAAAAGCAGCTCAACCAGAGCCCCGAATACATTCAGTACCAGCAGATTCAGCGCTGGGACGGCAAACTGCCACAGGTCATGGGCGAGACGGTCAACCCCTTTGTGTCGTTTAACGCGGCACCGTAATACCTAAAATTAAAAGCCGCGTCCCTGCCAACCGGCAAGGACGCGGCTTTAATTGTTTTAAAAATAAACGCGAACATAAACAAAATATTAAACGCTATTATATCTGATCAGCCGCGCGGTTCATTCCCAGTTCTTCCATATCTCCGGGCAATACCCCACCGTAGCCTGCTTACCGTTGCGCACAATCGGCGTTTTTAGCAGCTTGGGGTTTTCGAGCAGCTTTTGCGCCTTGTCCGCTTCGTGCGCAAGATATTTAATCAACGCCGCGTTGGGCGCTTTTTCATCGAGCAACGCGCTGACGCCGCCCACCGCTGCGAGCACCGCCGAGAATTCTCCGGCGCTCATGCCGTAGCGCGGCAGGTCGATGCGCTGAACGCGGATGTTGCGCTCCTTAAAATACCGCTCGGCTTTCTTGGTATCAAAGCATTTGTTTTTACCGAATATCTGAATGTTCATTCTCATCGCTCCGTCCATTACCATCGGCATCCTGTTTGAATGCGGTCTGCAAATTTAATCGCCATCGCCACCGTGCTGACCGGACCGGCCTGATTCCGCCGCTGTGCGAGGCGACAAGCGCGCCTTGAGCTTTGTTAGCCCACACGCACCGACCCGTTGATGACAGCATTGGCACTCTTCGGCCTTTTTAAGCCGCGCATACCTGCCCCACTGTATGCTCAATACCCCACGGTGCTTCTGCTCCAAGCTATGACAAAAACACTGCTTTAAAGGTTAAAACAGTGTTTTTATTTCAGTCTAATAATATTCAGAACGCTCGCCATTCCCCGACGAAAGCTGCGTAAGATGCCGTCCGGCCTTTCGCAGGAACGCCAGTTCACTGTTAAAGTTATCAAATCCGCCATCGTCTATCCAGTCAATGCGCCCCTGCCAGCTGCTGTTGCGGCGCGACAGCACATGTACGAGAAAGGTACAAAGCTCGCCGCGCATTGCGCTGACATCAATCACCTGCTCGTGCTGGCGGGGGAATTTGCCCGTCCTCTGAAGCGGAGCGGCCTCTTCGTCCCCGCACTCGGTTGAAAAGCTGCGCTTTTTCTGAAACGCGAGCGGATATCCCCGCCGGTCTAGCGCCTTATCTGCCAAAAGCAGAAACAGGCCTAAATCTTCAAAAATGATGGGTTCCTCCAGTTGGGGGCAATACGCCCGACCGCCGACCGTCATGCCGGACAGGCGATCGACGCAGACCCGCATCGCCGAGGCGGGATAGTAATAGACCCCTTTCAAAGGTTTCACCTCTTTTCCGTGTCCCAATTCTTTGAAAATAGATGCGTGTACACTGATTATAAAAACATCAAAATGCTGCAACCGGCAGGCGAACCAAAGCCCGGCCGCTGATCCGGCGCTGCCGGTGCACGCAGGGTTTAAAGCATTTCTTCGGGCAGCTCGAGCTGCTGCAAGCGGTAATGCAGCTTGAGCGGCTTACGGCGAATTTGCTTATAAAAGTTGTTGACAATACGGTTCATGACCATTTCGCCGTCCTCATAGGTGAGCGCGGGCAGCATCACGACATATTGCATACCGCTGTATCGTGAGACCACGTCACCCTTGCGCAGGCTCGACTTAATGGCCTCCAAGAGCTGATCCATCGCCACATTGAGCTGGGGCAGCTCGGGAATCTCACCCGTATCGGTATAAACGGTGAGCAGCCCGATGAAAACCGCCAGCCCCGAACGGGCCGCACGCCTAATTTCGAGCCGATAGGCCTCTTTAAAGAAGCCATATTCGCAAACAAACGCCCCTGGCTCGGCCACCGCCTCGCGCAATTGATCTTGAATCACGCCGAGATCGGTTTCCATCGATTCGTTGGTGCGCATAATTTCAACGTATAGCCGGCGCAGCGCCTCCGAGGGCTTGATGCCTAAATTGCGATACAGCACGTCGGTCGCCTTTTCGTACTGGGTCAACGCCGCCGAGTTCTTGCCCTGCTTGAGCAGCGCGCGAATCTGCAAACAGTGCAGATCCTCATCGAGCGGGTCAATGGCGATCGCGCTGGTGCAGACCTGAGAAATCTCTATGTACATCGTATTGCGTTCAAGCAGGTCGACAAACCGCTTCACCGCCGTGAGGTAGAGCGAATGGTAGTGCACGCTCAACGGAATAACCCAAAACTCCATACCGAGCTTAGGCAAAAAGTCGCCGCGATAGATCTCCATCGCCTCGCGGTAGAGCGCGATACGCTTCATGTCGTCAAGCTTATCATCGGTGGCGCGACGGCACAGCGCCTCGAACTCGTCGACATCCACCTTGCAGCTGATCGCATTGTTCCAGCTGTAAGAGCCGCGCTGCGACAAAATAAACTCGCCGGAATATTGCTTTTCAAGCGGTGCGAGCAGCAGCCGGATCCGGTAAAGTAGCGTTTTGAGCGCATTGACCGGGTTTTGCCCCGATTCGTCGCCCCAAAGCGCGTTGATAAACTCCTGCTGCGAGATCAGCTTATCCCGGTGCGCCACGATATAAGCCAACAGGTTCCACATCTTGCGAGAACGATTTATTCCGTCGTTGATCACAACGTCATCGACCTGAAGCTCGAAGCCGCCCAGCATCGAAATACGCAATTCCTTGCCGTGCAAATCTTTATTGTTTGTTCCACTGACCCGCATAGCCTTGCCCCCATACCTAATATGTTTAATGTGACCGAATTATTTCGAAATAGTCTATACTATTTTTAATTATAGGGGATTCTTTGAGAAAAATCCAGCGAATTTGAAAAATAAGTATCTGTTTTTGTCACTTTATGCTGTATAAACACATAATTTTCCCTTTAAACGCGCCAAATGTCATTTTTAATGGGCGCACCATATCCGTATGGCACATGCGACCATTTTGTGACCAAACTATGTTATAATGATCATTACAAGCTTTTTGAGGGGGAAGACGTGATGAGCCGCAGCCAAACAAACGACACCTTTATTGTTCAGATCGCTTATCAGCAAAACGACACCTGGCAAGGGACGCTCAAATGGATGAACCAAGGCAAAGAAGCGCATTTTCGCAGCACGCTTGAGTTGATTCATATGATAGACACCGCCATTAATGCCGATCACACCAGCACCGACAGCGGATTAGACTGACCGGCTGCACACCGCTGCACTTGGCCGACCCCGACGCGGCGGGCAGGATAAAAATCCACCGCCCAAGCATCAATTCTTTAATTGAACGAGCCTCAATAAGGCCGGGCGGGCTGCCGTATGCAAAGTCTTTCTTTGTATACAGGCAGCCCGCCCGGTTGTTATAACCGCTTGACCGTTGCGCCTACAGCAGACGACCGGCCGCTATTTGCCGTCCACCTCAAGCGGGGCGATGTAATCGTCGGTATGAATCGGCATGCCCTTGGCGTTCAGGCGTTCGGTGATGCTGTCCTTAATCAGCGCGTAGATGACGCCAAAGGTCGGCACGCCAATAAACATGCCCGCCACACCGAACAGGCCGCCGAAAAACAGAATCGCAAACACGACCCAAAAGGCCGATAGACCGGTGGAATCGCCCAATATCATCGGGCCGATAATATTGCCGTCAATCTGTTGCAGCACCAGGATAAAAATCAAAAAGATCAGCCCCTGCACCGGTGACATGACGGCGATCAGAATAAAGCCGGGCACCGCGCCGATAAACGGCCCGAAATAAGGCAGCACATTTGTAATGCCGACAATAAAGCTAACCAGCACGGCGTTGGGCATCTGCATAATGCTCAACCCTACAAAGCACAGAATGCCGATGATGATCGAGTCGACAATTTTACCGGTGATAAAGCGACCAAACATCATGTGCGTGGTGCGGGTGACCATTACAATACGGCGCACACTTTTCTGGGGCAGAAAGGCGCAAAGGATCTTACGCAGCTGGGCGATAAAACGCTCCTTGGCAAACAGCAGATAGATCGAAACCACTACCGCGAGAAAGGTCGCAATCAACCCCGAGCCGAGCTGCCAGATCAGCCCGATGACCTTTGGGGCCGAAGTGGCCATCCAGTTGATCAGATTTTGAATGCTGCTGCCTGCCATCTGGGTGAGCTGTTCGATATATTCCTGCGGAATCAGATCCTGCGGAACCCGCTCGAGCAGATCGTTAGCAAAACTCTCGGTCGCCCCGACATAGTTCTGAAGCTGCCCGTACATCACCGTGACATTCGACGCAACCAGCGGTAAAATAATCAGCACGAACACAACGAGCACAGCGATACTAAAAAGATAGGTCAATAAGAGCGAGAGCGCCCGCTGACGCTTTTGCTTGAGCTTGCCGTAAAACTTAGCCCGTTTTAAAAACGCCTCGGCGCCCACCATAATGGGGTTGAGCAGATAGGCGATTGCAAAGCCGTAAACCATCGGTAAAATAGGGTGAAACAGCTTGCGTATCGTCGCCCAAACGGCCGAAAAATTGGACAGCGCCAAATAATAAGAAATGGCGATCACCAATACCAGCAGTGCATAAGCCGCAATCGTCGTTTGCTTGTGGTTCCATTCAATTTTCATACCATCCCGCCTCTTTTCTGTCCATATCATAGCATGTTGCCGGTTAAAAGCATAGCCTCTGTTTTACAGCAGCTGATCCCATTCGGCATAATAACCGCCAAGCTGCACCTCAAGCGCGGCAATCTGCTGCGTCAGTTGCGAAAGCTGCTCATAATCGCCGCCGACCGCCGGGTCGGCAAGCGTCTGCTGCAATTCGTCGAGCTGTGCTTCGGTTGACGCAATATCCTGCTCGAGCCGTTCCATCCGCCTTTTGGCTGCCACCTCGGCGCTGCGCTGCGCCTTCGAGCGGTAAAAGGCCTTCTGCGCGTCGCTGTCCGCCTTAGGCGTCTCGACCGACTGAGCCTTCTCAGGCGACGCGGCAGCCGCCAATTGTAATTGGGCCTGCATCTCTTCAAAACCACCTTCAAAGCTTTGCAGCGCACCGTCGGCCATGCGCAGAATCCGGGTGGGCAGGTGCGAGAGCAGATAGCGGTCGTGCGAGACGACGACGACTGTGCCCTCAAATTTCAGCAGCGCCGTTTCAAGCGCCTCTTTTGCGGGAATATCAAGATGGTTGGTCGGCTCGTCCATCACCAGCACGTTGCCGTGCTCGAGCATGACGACCGCAAGCTTGATGCGCGCCCGTTCGCCGCCCGACAGGACGCCGATCGTTTTAAACGCTTCCTCCCCTTCAAGGTGCAGGCCGCCGAGCAGCGTGCGCAGCGTATGCTCGTTTGAGAGCGGAAAGCGGTCCCACAGCTCCATCAGCGCGGTTTTATCGGGGTGCAGGTCGGAGGAATCCTGCTCAAAGCAGGAAAGCGCGACATTGCGACCCCACGCGATGTCACCGCCCGCGGCGGGCCGCTTGCCGATCAACGTTTTTAAGAGGGTCGACTTGCCCGCCCCGTTCTCGCCGATAATCGCCACCCGCTCGCCGCGCTTAATGTGGATATCGGCGTCTTTAAGCAGCGCGCGGTACTGCGTCCCCTCGCCCACCGCGATGCTCAGCCGCCGGGCCAACAGCACGTCCGACACCGGGCGGCTTTTCGGCTCAAAGCGGATCAGCGGCGGCCGTTTGGGCACAAAGGGCTTCTGCGCCTCGCCGAGGTGTTCAATCATCCTTAATCGACTCTTGGCGCTCGACGCCGTTGAGGCGCGCGCCATGTTGCGGTCGGCATAGTCCTGAAGGCGCGCCACCTCTTGAATGTGGCGCTCATAGTCCTTTTCCATGCGTTCCAGCCGCTCAGCCCGCAGCGAGAGATAGCGCCCGTAGGGCGCGGGGTAGGCGACAAGGCTTAAATTCTCAAGCTCCCACGTCGCATTGGTGACGCGGTCAAGAAAATAACGGTCATGGCTCACGGTCAGAATCGCACCGCGATAGGTTGCGAGATAGTCCTCAAGCCACGCCAGCATTTTAAAATCGAGGTGGTTGGTCGCCTCGTCCAAAATCAGCAGGCCGGGCGCTTCTACGAGCAGCTTGGCCAGCATCAGCCGGGTGCGTTCGCCGCCCGACATGCTGGCGACCGGCGTAGCAGCATCAAAGCCGCCAAAGCCCATGCCGTTTAATACCGTGCTAATTTTAACGGCGGCCTGATAGCCATCAAGGCTCGAAAATTTCGCCTCGAGCCGCTGGTAGTCCTGCTCCAGCTCGGTGTAGCGCGCCGTGCCGGGCGGCACAGCGGCCATCTGCTCGCCGGTGGCCAGCATCGCCTGCTCGACGGCGTACACCTCTTGCAGCGCGCGTTTCATCTCGCTTTCGATCGTGCCGTCGGCCGAAAGCCCCCCGTTCTGGCGCAGATATCCGACGTTTAAGGTTCCGGCGCGGGCAACGTTCCCCTCATCCGGCTCCTCAAGCCCCGCTATAATGTTAAGCAGCGTCGTCTTGCCAGCGCCATTGGGCCCGATCAGCGCGATGCGGTCCTGCTCGTTGACGGCGGCATTAATATGTTGAAAAATGCGCTCCGCGCCAAAGCTCTTTCCAATATCGTTGAGTGTCAGAAGCATCCAAGTTCCCCTTCGTGCGTGCAGTTTGCGATAGGGCTTTTCCCGCCACAATGAGGGGTCAAAGCCGCGCGGCAGCCGTTTTGCCAAAATCAGACGCACGGCAAAAACGGAAATACCCGCGGGGTCATTCGTCGGCGGAAGAAGAATCGTAACGCGTTTATCATAACACAGCGCGTCCAAAAAAGGAATGCTTTTATCCCGCCGGCGGGGGTTTTGCACTACCATTATGGGTGAAATAGTGGTATTATAGACTACATCGTCCAACAACTTAAAAATCGGATTGTCTTGGTGGTCTATTTTGCGCCTCGCCGCGTTGTTATCCTTAGGTGCGCGTCAGCCCGCCTGCGTCCTTCTCCTTGGCACGCATAAAATATCTCGCCAATCCCACTCCGATTCTCAAGGTATTGGGCTATATTTGTTCAAGACGATTCGGGGGTATATCATTTTGGAAAACTTTATTTTCTGCATCAACGCCGTCATACCGGGCTTTTTGCTCATTGCTTGCGGCTATGTCGTGCGTCAGGTCGGATGGCTCGATGAAAGCGGCACCAAACAGGTCAACCGGCTGTGCTTTCATCTTCTGCTGCCGCTGTTGATGTTCAAAACCGTTTATACATCGGATTTTAAAACCGACTTTGACCCGCTGCTGGTCTCGCTCTGTGTACTGTGCCTGCTGGGCATGATCGGCCTGATGCTGCTGATCGCCCCGAAGCTGACCGACTCGCGCGGACGCATCGGCGTGATGGCGCAGGCCGGTTTTCGCTCTAACGCCGTCATGCTCGGCCTGCCGTTTGCCATCAGCCTTGCCGGTGAAGCGGCCGCCGGTACCACGGGCGTGCTCGTGGCCTGCACCGTGCCGCTTTACAACGTGCTGGCCGTGATCATCTTTTCAATTTATACCGACACGCCCGGCCAGAGGGTGGATTTAAAGTCGATTGTGGGCAATGTTTTCAGCAATCCACTGGTGCTGGCAGCCATCGCGGGCTTTGTGCTTTCGGCGCTGCATATTCCGCTGCCGGCGCTGATCCAGCGCCCGGTGTTCGATCTGGGGTCCACCGGTTCAACGGTTGCCATGGTAGGCGTCGGCGCGCAGCTTAACTTTAAAAATGCGCTGCGGAATATGAGGCTGACGCTTGTTGCCGCCTTTGCCAAGCTGATCTTTCTGCCGTTGGTCGGCACGGCCATCGGCATTTTTCTCGGCATGGGGAAGATTCCGCTCTGCGCGCTGTTTCTGATTCTGGCCACCCCCAACGCGACCGGCTGCCCCGTCATGGCCGACGTCATGGGCGCGGACGGTGCGCTGGCCGCAGAAATGGTGGTGTTCACGACCGCCGCCTCGGTATTTACGGTGTTTGCGGGGTCACTGATTCTTAAAAATATGGGATTGATTTAAGCCGGGAGGCCTTTATGCTAAAAAAGAACGCGATTATACCGCTGGAGATCACGCAAATTTCAAACGAGGGCAACGGGGTCGGCCGGGCTGACGGCATGGCTGTATTCGTCCCGTTTTCAGCGGTGGGGGACAAGCTGCGGGTGCGGGTCGTCAAGGTGCTCTCGCACTATGCCTTTGGCATCATTGAGGAGATCGTCTCCCCCGCCGAGAGCCGTCAGAACGACGATTGCCCCATCTATCGCCGCTGCGGCAGCTGTAGCCTTCGGCACATCTCCTACGCGCAGGAGTTGCAGATCAAAAATGGCTGGGTGGAAGAAAATATGCGCCGCATCGGCAAGCTTTCGGTCACGCTGCCGCCAGCCATCCCCTCCCCTAGAGCGGACCGCTACCGCAACAAGGCCATCTACCCGGTGCGCCTGCAAGACGGCAAGCCGGTGGTCGGCTTTTTTGCGAAGCGTTCCCACCGCGTGGAGGCAGCCGAGGACTGCCTGCTGCACCCCGATTTTTTTGGCGACATCGCCGCCGCGTTCTGTGGCTGGCTGGCCGAATTTAGCGTCAGCATTTACGACGAGGCCACGCACAGCGGGCTGGTGCGCTCACTTTATATCCGCCACGCCGAAGCGACCAATGAAGTAATGGTGGCGGTCATCGCAAATGGGCAGTCGCTGCCCCAAACACCCGCGTTGATTGACGCGCTGCGCGCCGCCTGCCCTGCCGTGAGCTCGGTGGCGCTCAACGTCAACCGCGATAAAACCAATGTGCTACTCGGCGAGGTCTGCCAGACGCTTTGGGGCAATGACGCCATCACCGACAGGCTGTGCGGACTCTCGTTCTCGCTGTCGCCGCTCTCGTTTTATCAGGTCAACCGCGGCGGCGCCGAGCGGCTGTATGACGTTGCGCGCGAATTTGCGGCCCTGTCAGGCGGCGAGGTGCTGCTTGATCTTTACTGCGGCGCAGGCACCATCGGCCTCTCGATGGCACAGGACGCCCGCGCGCTTATCGGGGTCGAAATTGTCCCCGCCGCCGTCCAGAACGCACGGCAAAACGCCGCGCAAAACGGTATTGCCAACGCGCGCTTTATCTGTGCCGACGCCGCCGACGCCGCGGTGCAGCTTGAGGCCGAGGGCATCGCCCCCAATGTCATTATTCTCGACCCACCCCGTAAGGGCTGTACGCCCGAGCTGATCGAAACCGTCGTGCGCATGTCGCCTGAACGCGTTGTCATGGTCTCCTGCAACAGCGCCACCGCTGCGCGCGATATCGCGCTGTTTAACACGCTTGGCTATGTTCCGCAAAAAATTCAGGCGGTGGATATGTTCCCCCGAACGGCGCACGTTGAGACGGTAATTCTGATGACGAATAGTGGTTCTAAGGGCGAATGAGGCGGGATGACCACTATATGTAGTGGTTTTTGAGCAAAAAAAGTGCAAAAAACGAGGTCGAAAACGGCGTTTTTTGACCTCGTTTTTTCGGGCATTCCATAGATGACATTATGAGGTTTTATAGTATATGCTTAAATAAACAGGAAATAGAAAGAGAAAACATTCAATGAAAATACAAGAAGCCAAAAACAAACTAATATCAGTCATCAATGGAGTTGAAAATGCCGATACATATTTTTGCGGTCTTATCAGCAAGTCTGAATTTATCGCACAGATTCTATTTGAAATTATAAAAAACCAATACTATAATGAACTTCCAACTACATCTTTACGCCAGTATGCCATTAACTCAAAACAGGAATACTCTGGTTTGGATTCTGAATATGAACAGATCAAGCGACGACATAAGATGGCTTCGCTTGAACGAGATAAATTATACCAGAGCATCGGGCTGACTTTGCAAAAAAATGATATGAGTAATATAGATATCCGACTTGAAGGTTATCATTATAATTCTTTACAAGTCCAACAAATACAAAATTACGGGACTCTTGAAATTGTTACATCTCTTTCAAAAGGACAAATGCCTGATAGCAAAAAGATAAGCCGTGCAAGATTCAAGGATATCTATTGCCAATACGATAAATCTATGCGCAATATGCAGGACGAAGCTATTCTGTCACCAGATAAAATGGTTGCTAATGCTATTGATTTCTATGATCTCCAAATTAGAATGAAAATCGAATTGACATATAACTTGGCGCTCGTTATGGAAAAATACAACGTACACGATTATCCAGCGAAGAAGGCCTCGTTTTTCGTATCAGGCGCATACGGCGAAGGTATTTCGCTTCAAAATCGTTTTCTTTTACACCAAAACAAATGGTTCCCCTATGTTTTTGGTGAAAGGCAAACAGACTACAAAGATGCGGTTGACTTGCTTATTACTCTTTTGCTGTTAAAAAAAGAAGTCATGGATTATTTCTACGACCATATAAAAAACTATGCCTTTGGGATAGACGAAGCTGCTGAATTTATTCAAAAAGAATATAATCCCTTCATTGCTTTTACAGAAGATAAGAATTGGACCAACAGTAGGATTGATTTGGCCAGAAAGATACTCAAATCTTACTGGATTAAATCGGAATAACACTTCCCGATTTTCGTTCTTAATGGACGGGATAACCTTCAATTATAATTAAAGGAAAAAGGAGGTTGTCTTTCTATGAAAAAGCATGAATACTGTGAGGTTAAAAATATTGAATATGAAGCCTCTGACACCATCGAAAAACAAGGCAAGCGTGATGATATTGAAAAGTATCTGAAAAAAGGTTACTACGTCAAGGAGGAACGAAACGGATATTGGGTACTTGTCAGACCATCAAGAGTTGTTGTTACGTTGAAAAGTTCTATTGGTACTCAAAATATTTATATGAAGCAGGAAATTCTGGATTATTACTGTAAACAAAGAATCTCTGAAAAACAAGTCGAAAAGTTCGCAAAGGATATAGACAGCAAAAAAATTGTTGTATGCCTTGATGAGAAAGATAATTATCTAATAATAGATGCGTCTTGACTCAATTAGAATTTGTCAATGACGGAATATATGGTTTGTAAAAACCTATAAAATTTCACACGAAAATCAGCGGGGTATTTTCTATTCAAAGAAGATACCCTGCTTTTTTTATGCCCTTTTTTAGGGACTCACATCAAAAGAATGGAGGAAACCAAAATGGCTAATGAAACAATGCGTATCTTTTTCCCGCTGAAAATCTTCACCTATCCTCAGTATGACTGCATGGAGGATGAGCGGGAGGACATCTCGCCCAGGGAGGCGGTGAAGTATGAGGATATCGAAATGCAGAAGGACTATCAGCACAAGGTTATGATTTGTGACAGGGATGACTTCTGCGTATTCGAAATGCTTGACGGAAAGGTCACCCACCCGCTGCCGGAAACCTTGCAAGGAGAACAGCCGGAGCAAGGCGGAATGGAACTGAAGCTATGAACCACATAAGGACTTAAAGCTGGAATCACAAACAGATGGTTCCGGCTTTTTTATTGTCAAAAACAAAATGAAAGGATTGAAAACCTATGAAACAGAAAGGAAAACGCATCGTCCTCATTGCCCTTGCGCTCATTCTCCTCATATGCGGCGGGATTTATACGGCATACCGTCTGCATCCGGAGATGTTTGTCGGGCAGGACGAGATCATCACCCGTGGCGAGTACGCCGCAACTCTGGCGCAGGAGCTTGACCTCGACACCTCGGATGCGGTGAAAGACCCGCCCGGCTTCCCCGACATCGACGGTCATTGGGCTGAGAAATATATCGAAGCCCTTATCGAAGCCGGCATTATTGACCCCGCCGATTACCCGGACGGCTTCCATCCCGACGACCCCATCACCCGCGCGGAAATCGTAAAAATGCTGGTGAGAGCGGAGGGCAAGAACGAAGAAGCCGAAAACACCCAGGGACACAGCGGCTATGACGACCAGTCGGATATTAACAATGACGACAAAGGCTATGTCATCATCGGGCGCGAGGATGGAATCATCGGCGATACCGACGACGGCAAAATCCACCCGAATGACCCTGTCACCAAGGGCGACGCCGACGATATGACCGACAATGTCACGCCGAAGCCGTCAGAGCCTACGCCAGCGCAGACTCCTGATACCGCAACTCCGAGTCCGGACCCGACAACGACGCCGAGTCCGACTCCAGGAGCCACAGAGCAGCCGACGCCCACCCCGACAAATCCGGGTACGCCGACCACAACTCCAACTCCTACTCCCACACCGGGCGGCGGTGGCGGCGGGACATATCATCCCCCCGCGCAGGTACGCTTTGAGCTTCCCGAAACCGCCCATACCGACAGCGAAATCAAGGTGATGCCGGTATGGAAGTATGCGAACAGTTATGCATGGTCGCTGACCAAAACCGCTACGGACGGCTCACAGCAGCCTGTGGAGCTGGAGGACGCCGTAAGCGGAACCTTCGGACTTGAGGGCGGCACGATACAATTTAAAGAGGTCGGACAGTACACCCTGACCGCCACAGCCAAAAACGTCAGGGGAAAAGAAACCGTGCTGTCCAAGCAGATTACGGTGTACCCGGTTATCGACCTGAACTTTGACCTGCCGGACACCCTTCATACCGACAAATCGGTAACGCTTACGTTCCCCTTGGAAAAGCTCTGCGGTCACGATATCGTATGGTCGGCAACAAAGGACGGCGAAGCTGTCCAGCCGGCTGATATTCTTGATGGCGAGCTTGGAAACGAGGGCGGTACCTTTGTGTTCAGGAACAAGGGTGAATATACACTGTCAGCGTCTATCACAGATGAAACAGGGCGAATATTCACTCATACCGAAAGCGTCAAGGTCTATCCCGTGGCGGGTATTGCCTTTTCGCTACCCGCCGCGACCCATACCGATACGGCTCTTGATGTGGAAACGACCCTGACGGAGGCTGACGGCCTGACTGTAAGCTGGAGCCTTTTAAGGAACGGCGAGGCGGTTACGCTTGCAGATGCTGTCGAGGGTACGCTGACCAATGACGGCGGCACGGTCCGCTTTAAGACCAGCGGCGTGTACATGCTTACCGGAACGCTCACGGACGACACCGGCAGAACCTTTGAAGCCTCCCAGACCATCACCGCCTACCCGGTCGGCTCTATCGGCTTTTATGTGCCGGAGATTACCCATACCGACAAGACGGTAAAGGTTGAAACCAGCTTTGAAAACCTCGGCGATGCCGCAATCCAATGGTCGCTGACCAGAAACGGAACAGCGGCAGCCCTCTCCGATGCGGTTGAGGGCAAGCTGACCAACGAGGGTGGCTACATCCGCTTCATAAATAATGGAGAGTATGTTCTCGAAGCCTCCTTTACTGACCCCGCAGGCAGAAGCTACATCTACACGGCTCCTGTCAAGGTGTACCCTGTCCCCGGCATTTCATATACCCTGCCGGAAACCGCTCATACAGACTCCATCGTCAATGTGCTTCCCGAAACCTCGGACCTGGACGGTCTCAATGTCGAATGGCTGTTAGAGAACGGCTCCGGATTCCAGGATTTTGGGACATACATCGACGGGACGCTGGACAACAGCGGCGGAGCTATCCGATTCAAGCACGCCGGCACTTACGAGCTGATTGCCCGTGTTACCGATGAAACGGGGCGGGTGTTCCTGTTTGAAAACGGCGGCAGAATCGAAGTCCTGCCCGTGCTGAACATTTCTTTTGAGCTTCCCGAATCCACCCACACCGACCGTACCGTTGACATGCGAACCCGCGGCAACAACAATATGTTGCCGGTAGAGTGGTCGGTTACCAAAAATGGCGCGCCCGCTCTGCTCTCCGACATAGCGGATGGCAGCCTGAACGCCTACGGCGGCAAAATTCGGTTTAAGGATGCGGGAGAATATACCCTGACCTCCTCGCTGACCGACGCCCTTGGTAGGGTGTTTTCATATTCGGATTCCACAACGGTTTATCCCATTCCCTCCATACAGATGGGTACTCCTCAGAATTGGTACGCAGGAGAGGACGGAACGGTCAGCATCAGCGGTACCGATTTAGAAAACCTCACCGCGGACTGGACAATC
>DALYYK010000022.1:0-4192 GCA_031983305.1 Candidatus Fimivivens sp.
CTGAAACAGATGAGGCGGGCAACGACTATGAGACAACATACATTGTGGCGGTTCCCATCCGGGAGTTGCCTACAATATACGCCAGCATCGCTTCGGCGATGGGGCTGACCATCACACAGGAAAACCAGATTAACGCGTCGGAAATTTATTACCGTGTTTCATACGGCGGTCCTGCGCCAACCTACGGTGATGCGTTCGATCAGTGGTCGAACGGCTTGCCGCTGTCATCCGACCCTTTTATCGGTGTGGATGGTTTCTGTTCCCCGCTGGGTGAGGGCTGGCGCGGCATGGTCACTTCGGAGTTTGGCTACCGCAAAGATCCCTTCACAGGCAAAGCTGCTGGACACAGCGGGCTCGATCTTGGCGCGCCCAAAGGCACGCCCATCCGGGCGGTGCTATCAGGAACTGTGCATGTGGTGCGGTATGCCGCCAGCGGCTATGGTTATCATGTGATGCTGGATCACGGCGGCGGCTTTGTCACACTGTATGCCCACTGCTCTAAAATTCTCGTCAGCGAGGGGCAGAAGGTGAGGGCCGGCGCCGTCATCGCCGAGGTGGGCTCCACCGGGCGCAGCACCGGCAATCATCTGCATTTTGAGGTACGCGTCAATGGCGAAGCGCAAAACCCCAGAGGTTATTTACCGTAATAGGAGGAAAATACGATGAAATTACAGGCGCTATTTGAGCGCAAGCTCTCAAAATTCAATTTGGACGACGCCGTTATTGAGGCGGTGGAGGTCTTATCCCACAATCGATTCGAAGCATTCTCGAGGCAAATATTGAAGGATGCTGATTTTATTGCTGCACATAAATCATCGATGTATAGCGATGAAAACGGTGCGCGGCATTGCCTATTGGTACTTGACGAGGCATCCGATAACGGCATTCTGGTGGACAGTCAGGGCTACGACTATGCACGGTATGCAGCGTGGATGCCGGGCGTCAAGCCTTATTTCGATTCTCAAATGGCCAAATTGGCTGCCGAACTCATCCGAGCGGGCGTCGAGCAGACCGAAAGCGGAAGCTGGCTTGTACGCTTTGATGAAATTAAGGCGCGCCATAGTATTACGGTAAATCCCGATAACGGTATCGGTAAACAACTGCTATCCGTACAGCCTATAAGCAAAAGAGAATCGTCTGGCGATGTATAAACCGGCTTGACTACGGAAAGAAGTACTGTAAGGAATCCATTACCATTGATGAACAAGCGCTTCAAAATGCTATTATGCGGGCGCTCAACAGATTCAACGAGGAAGATCGACCAACCTACATGGCGCTTATGAAAGCGACCATCGGCGAGGCAATCGGCTTGAACGGATGCTCCGACGAAGTGGATCTCCTCCAACGTAAAGTTGACGCGCTGAATCGAAAAATGCTTGAATTGATCAATGAGAGCGTTCAGACAGGTAATGACATAGAAAGCAGAGAAGATGAGTTTAAGCAAATCTCTGATACAATCACACTCTTGAAGAATCGTATTAACGCCATACAGGAGCTTGCCAGCTCGGACAACACTCCAAATGACCGCCTCGACCAGATCCAACGCGTCCTCTTCGAACGGGAGCAAAACGGATTCCAATATGATGACTCCATCGTCCGCCAGATGATCGAATGCATCAAGGTCCACCCAAGCGGGAAGCTGGATATCATATTTGGAGGAGGCTATATCGTAGAAGAAAGCATCACTTCCGAGTAATTTAATATACTTGACATTATCGCTAATTTTGTATATTATATTAGACATTACGAGAACGGCGGTGATCAAATGGGTAAGAAAGCGGCTGTGCTCATGCCCAGAACCCGAGAGATGCTCGAGCAGATGGGTGAGCAGATCAGGCTGGCGCGGCTTCGGAGGAAGCTGACCACCGAGCTCGTTGCGGAACGGGCGGGAATCAGCAGGCAGACGCTAAACTCGATAGAAAAAGGTTCCCCGACCGTCGCAATAGGCTCCTACGCGGTCGTCCTTCATGCGCTGAACAATCTGGATGCAGACCTGCTCCTGATCGCCAGGGATGACGAGTTCGGGCGAAAACTGCAAGACCTTGAACTGCCAACGAGGAAACGAGCGTCAAAGAGAGGTGATTAGTATGGCTCAGACCGAAAAGACCATATATGTATATGAGAATTGGCGCGCCGCAGCTCCGTCGCTGATCGGCATTCTGCGCGCCTCTTTTGTAAGAGGGGTCGAGAGCTTCTCCTTCGAATACGCCCCGGAGTGGCTGAGTTCCTTCGAGAGCGCATACCCTCTTGACCCGGATCTCTCGCTCTACAAAGGGCGTCAGTACGCCCCGCTGGATAAAAAGCTGTTTGGACTGTTCGCGGACTCTTGCCCTGATCGCTGGGGCAGGCTTCTCATGACGCGAAAAGAGGCCATCGAAGCTCGAAAGGAAGATCGCAAGCCCCGTAAACTGACGGACAGCGACTTTCTGCTCGGCGTATATGATGAGTCACGCATGGGCGCTCTTCGCTACAGCTTGGAGGAAGGCGGGGAGTTCGTTTCAAATGAGAAAGCTTACGCAACGCCTCCATGGATCAGCCTGCGGACACTGGAGAACGCCTCTATCGCGTTTGAGAATGATGACAGCGGACTCGACGAACGCTGGCTGAAAGAACTTCTTGCTCCCGGTTCCTCTCTGGGAGGCGCAAGACCAAAAGCGACCGTCCAGGCGACCGATGGTTCGCTCTGGATAGCCAAGTTCCCCTCCAAGCATGATGAAAGCAATACCGGAGCATGGGAAAGAGTCGTGCATGAACTGGCACGGCGCTGTTCTCTGGATGTGCCGGAATCGAAGCTCGAAACCTTCTCCAAAAATGGCAGCACCTTTTTGGTAAAGCGTTTTGACCGCGATGGGAAACGGCGCATCCATTTCGCCTCCGCCATGACGCTGCTGGGTAAGACAGATGGCGCTTCAGGCGCGGACGGAACGAGCTATCTTGATATAGCCGCCTTTATCCGCGCAAACGGTGCGGAGCCAAAGCGTGATCTCAAGGAGCTTTGGAAGCGAATCGTATTCAATATGGCGGTGTCCAACACGGACGACCATCTTCGCAACCATGGTTTCCTCCTGACGCTGTCTGGTTGGAAGCTCTCTCCGCTTTTTGATGTGAACCCGATCCCGGTCGGCGACCGACTCTCGCTTAATGTGACCGTGCTGGACAACAGCATCGATCTGGAGTTGGCGATAGAGGTTTCCGAATACTTCGGACTGACAAGGGTAGAAGCGGAGAAAACCGCGGCGGAGATCATCACGATGGTGCAGGAGAACTGGGTAAGGATCGCGGAAAGATTCGGACTGAGCCGAGGTGCTGTTGAGTATATGCGCCCGGCTTTCTCTCTTAAGCTCTGAATAAAACAGTCCGTAAACTGGGTTTCCCAAACATCGTGAGGGAGACCCAGTTATTCATTGTTCTATGGTTTCCACTTCGTCAGCTTCATCATCCGGCAGATCGACATCGATATCCAGCGCGTCGCCCGTGCCGAGATTTTTCTCATAGAGTTTATTCCAAACCAGAGGATACTTGCACTTCCTGTTATATGCAACAAGCATGGCCTCTGCAAATCCGAGAGAACCCGGACGCCGTTCTTTTGCGTTGCGGGTAAGCTGTTTGACCGAGGTAGCGCCGACTCGTTCCTTAAAAAGCTCGTCCTTTAGCTTGTCCCCATAGGTATTCACGAGCCTTGAGACACCGTTCAGGAAGTTGGCGCACAGAGAATTCATATCTCCCTCCCACGTCCCCGCACATAGACGTAGGGTACGGTCTAATACATGGTAGCCGAACTTATCGTAGATCCCTTCCAGCGCGGATACGGCGCAGATTACCCCGTAGTTTTTGACCTGTCCGATGGATAGAGAATAGGATTCCACCAAATCCTTGATGATGAGCTGCTTGTCGCTCCCGGCTTCTATGTTTGCCATGAATACCTCGTAGGGCTTAAGTGGCTTTACAAATTTCATCTGATTGGCAAAGACAAACGCTTCGTTCTCATAGTTCAAATCGTCGTAAATCATGCACCAGATCGGCGTATCCCGCGATCCAGAAACAAGCGCTACGATCTCTATGGTGTGCTGCCCGTTAAAGACATAATTAGAACCCTCCCGGCAGCTCACTTTGACAGGATTGATTTGATATAGGTCGAAGTGCTCGGCGGCGGTTTGCACATGACGCCATGACAGGTTCCGTTGGTACTCCT
>DALYYK010000022.1:4202-12230 GCA_031983305.1 Candidatus Fimivivens sp.
GAAACCAGATTTTTTATGGGGATCAGCTCAAAATGAACATTAGGGACGAAAATACTATAATCGGGCATCAGGCGTCCTCCTTTATCGCACGGATCATTGCTTGCGCTTTGTTCTGCAGCGACAGCAAGGCGTCTTCAAGCCGTCTCTTTGCCGGCGGCGAAACGGTACGCAAGTCCGCGGCGGCTTTTGTTCGATCAATAGAGCTCGTCCACGAGGGGATGGTGAGCGTCAGCCCTATGACCTCCGCATCCGGATCAAATGCGGGCATCGTCTTTATTACGGGTAGTTCTGGAGACTTTGGCCCCGGCTTATGCGCCGGTTCATAGGTGAAGTCCTTCCGCGACTCGCTGTACCGAATGAATGGCGCGGACCCATGCCCGACTTTCTTGCTTAGCTTCCGCACTTCCTCCGCCTCCATCATTGACAGCGCAACGACATTGTCGTGCGAAATCTTGTAATTGCCGGACAGGATCTGAGGAACCAGTTCCGGCGCTTTATCTGCAATCGTGTCCAGCGCGGCGCTGTATTTCCCGTATTTCTGCACAGCTCCCGAGGAAACGTGATATTTTTTGCCGAGCCGGCTTGCGGTACGCCGGCCGCTTTCCCTGCGTTCCCTGTCGCGCATATCACTAGGATCGCCTATCTCGTCATAATCGTCTGATATCGTGTACTGGTTATGCCCATCCGTGTTTCTGCGAAAGCCGACGATCTTTTCTGCTTCATATTGCCGGCCAATCAAATACCTGCGGGTTTCCTCTGTAATGTTTCGGCGGCCGAGCTGATTATTGCATATCCAGACGATGGCGTCCTCTCGACTGTCGAACTCTATTTCCTGCACCGCATACGGGATATGAATCCGATTGCAAATCTCGTAGCGGTTGTGCCCATCGACAATGACGTCATTCCATACTATGATTGAGTTGAGGCATCCATCCAGAACGAGGTTCGCCTCAAGCTGGGCATACTCATCGCGGCGAAGCGGCCTTATCAATGTCTTGAACTCAGCGTCAATGCGGAGCTGTCTATATCCCTTGTCCACCATTGAGTTTCCTCCGTTCAATCCGCTTCAGTGTCCGCATAGAAAAATACGCCACCCGATTCACCTGATCAATCTCCCCTGTGAGACGATAGTTATATTTACGATTCAGCACGCCGAAAATGCTGTATATGCCATCAAGCAGCGCGGAGCTGTAGAACTCTCCAGAAAGCGTGCCGTCGATACGCGAACTCGGTATCTTTACCCTGTTAGCAGTTCCGCCGGACAGCGGGATATCAGAACCGAGGATCGCAATATAAAGATCCTCTGGATTGATCAGAAACTGGATAAATGACGGGTCGCCGAGGGCGCGTAGCGTTGCCCTATATATTCGAACCCGGTTCCTTTGCATATCAAGGGTGAGGTTCGCAACGAGTTCTGTCTTGCCGCTCATACATCAGCCCCTCCCGATGCATCGTAATTTGTCGTTTTAACCGAGTGTGCATCTGACGCTGCGCCCACGGTTTCCGCAACTGTAGTCACGCCGTTTTCCTTAATGCCGTAAATGGCGTACCCCTCGAAGATATTGACCTGCATCGAATTGCGATGCTCTTTGAATGGCAATCCGAACTGGTTCTGCCACCACTCCGGGAAGACGGGAGTGCGGGAAGTCTTGGGTCTCTCGCCATCCTTGAACACGCGCTGGTATACCTCGGTAGCCGACAGGTCAAAGGCGATAAGGTATTCATCGTTTGCGTGGATGACCTTTCCCAACAGCTTGTATCGATAATCCGTGTTCCAGTTCATGAGGGAGAACACCTTCGCAAAGAACAGACGGCAGGTAATCTGCCGTGGCTTCCTCCGGGATGAGCCGGGGACGCGCCAGGAGAAGGCGTCTCGCTCCTCCTCGCTGCACGGCCGGATAGCAAGAATTCTGCTGTCGCTGTTGACCAGCACCTGCACATAATCTACGGATGGGAACCTGCTCAAGCAAGCGGCATTGACATACACCTTGAAGTTATTAAAGGTGATGGACGGCTCATTGGTATGCGCGAAGAACTCGCGGCGGACTACCTGATAGCCTTCATAATCGAACTCACCACCCAACTCAATCACATCGCCATCAACAGGAGAGGAATCACTGGGCTGTTCGCCAATGTCTTCCTGCAAGGTGAAGTCACTGCCACTGTCTGGCGTCTCTTTTTGCAGATGCTGCAGCATGTTTGCAAGAACTCCTTGCGTCTGCCCGTTGTTCAAATCACTCATTTGCTTTCTCCTCCAATTCACCTCTGCTTAGTTCCTGAGTGATAAAGCGTTTTAATTCATCAAAACTCGTGACACGAATCTTTTCACCTGTTTCAAACAATTGACCCTTTAAGCGGATCTTCCAGTCGATTTCACTCTGTAACTCGACGGGCGGAAAAATATGCTGATGCAGGTAGTATTGGTTTCCAAAGGAGCTCATCCATTCCTGCGGTACGGCCCGCACCCTTGTTCCGGACACCGAGAGCGGCTTTACCTCTCCTTTCGGAACATCGGACGTTTCTGCTCCCGCCATCAAACAGGGCTTAATAAAGACTTCGGCATCGTTCATGTTGAACAAATAGACGGCTTCGTTTTCCTTTTGAAAAAGCGCCCCGGCAACACGATATTTGAAATCCGCGTTCCAACCAAATATCTGATACAGCGTGTCTATATATGCCGCGCAGGAAATGGTTTTAGGATAGTAAATCCCGTTTGACACCCGTGAGCAGGCCACAGCATGGCGGCTGTCCTTGGCAGCGGTTCTGACGGCGAACTTCATCTCTCGCGGGTTCACAAGAAACTCTACCATATTATTTTTACCAAGCTTCCTGATGCAGTCGGTGCTGAACTTAATCTGCTTACTTTGGAAGACTGCATATGGACGGCGGTGGGAATCAAAGAACTCAGAGCGGGTAATTTCAAACCCGCGCATATCAAAATCGCCGGCTTCCATTTTAACGTGGATTTCCGGATCTCCCTCGATATAGCCCTCGGTGTCTTCCATGCCATTGGAAACGCTCAGACTGGCGGCAGCCTGAAAGTAATCCGGCGCCTTGAATCCCGCCCAGCGGGGATTGATCGTGACATAGCCTTGTAAAAGACCGCTGTCAATGACCCGAAGCTCAGGGAGTATCGACTTATTCCCATATTTCGCGTTATTCAGCAGGTGCTGGACCGCTATGTAATCATCTCTGGATACGATAGCTTCGTGATGATTCCGATAGATGCTTTGCGGCCTGTCGCCTTTGTTTTTTCTCGACTTGTGATTCAGGTAGTTCGGAGTGAAAGTCTTTCTTGTCAGAACCTCTCCGCAATGCCTTTCATTGCGAAGCACCTGAACAATCGAGTTGGATGTCCAAGTAACATTTCCAAGATAGGTTTTTCGCCCTAGCTCCGTCAAAGCCTCTGCGATTTCCGTAGTTGAGTAACCATAGAGATACATGAAAAATATAAGCTTTACCGTTGACTGCTCATCTGGATTAATGACTAGTTTCCCGTCGGTATCATGGGAATACCCCAGAAGCTTCGGTGTCAGTGGAAGTCCACCGTCGAGCCGCATGCGGAGAGAAGTTTCCATGCTGCGGCTCCGGATGTGCGATTCCTCCTGCGCCATGGTCGCCTGAAAGGATAGTGCCATTTGAGAGTCGTCCTTCAAGGAGAAAATGCACTCGCTCTCAAAGAATACGCCGACCGGATGCGTTAGTTCGGCCAGCGTCCGTACCATGCCGATACAGTCAACGACATTTCGGGCAAATCTGGAAACGCTCTTGGTTATTATCATGTCGATTTTCCCGGCACGACAATCGGAAATCATTCTGTTGAACTCGTCCCGGTGCGCCAGAGAAGTTCCGCTTATCCCTTCATCCGCGTAGATTTTCACCAATATCCAGTTGGGATGATGGACGACAAACTCCTCATAATACTTCTTTTGCAGTTCATAGGACGAGGTCTGCTGGATGTTATCTGTCGAAACACGGGCGTACACGGCAACGCGTTGCAGAACATCATTATCATAGTAATCAATCTGCTTTTTGGCCGGTATGAACTTGTAATTATTAGGGTCAACCTCGGCATAGACCCTTCTGTGAACACGCGCCTTTTGTTCCGCCAATTTCTGCTTTTTACTTTGATCAATCATAGAGTAAACCTCTTATAGCGGGAGCATCGTCAGGCAGCAGTCGCCAATCAGGGGAAGGAAGAAAAAACGGGTCTTTCAAATCCTCCTGATAATATGAAGCCAGAGTATAGATGTCCTCTGAAATAAAGTAGATGCCGACGGGTTCATTGAGCGCGGCGAGCATCCTCGCGCAGAAACTGAGTTCCATTTGCTTTTTGGAAACATTGCTCGCCTTTTGGGTAATGATAAGGTCAACTTTCCTGTCGTAACAGTCCTGAAGAAGCCTCGACCATTCTTCGGCGGTCTCCATGTTTGGCGCAGTACTTCCCTCATCAATATAGAATTCTACAAACTCCCAGTTGGGGCAAAGTTCTATGGTATCCAGAAACTGCTGTTTGTGAAACGCAAGGTAATCCGCGTGTTTCGTCTGATTGAAATAGCGAATATAGACCGCGACCTTGAAATGGTGCTTTGGCAGGGGCCGCTCATGCTTGATGCTTTTAAGCCAAGCACGATGCTGGACGATCTGCGTTTGCTGCTCGGTCTCTTCCTCAAATATGAAGTCAAAAGACGGCATAACCTCTAGCTCAGCGTCATTGCTCGTTTTTGCCAAATCAGACATGAAACCCCTCCGAACGATAATATTCACCCCCAAATTATATAAACCGTGGACTGAGAAAGAAATAAACCAGAAGTCAAGATATTGACCTCCGGTTTAGGTTTGAAATAAAAAACGGATTGGATCACTCCAACCCGCTCCGATAGATGCTACTCTTCTTCCTTTTTATACATGGTCTGTTTTAGTTTCCGAACGATTTTCACGATAGAATCCATCTGTGATGGAATACAGTCATTGAGGATTTCTGAAAACTTGCTCTCATAGCCTTGGCATTATAATAGAACCAACATTTTTATTTTGGAGGTTCTTATTATGAGTCTAAACTATCGCGCCATCGGGCATCGGATCATGATTATCAGAAAGCGCAACCGCATATCCCAGTTGGATTTTTCGGAGCTGATAGATAAATCTCCCACCTATGTCAGCTACATAGAAAACGGCAAAAAGAGCATGAGCCTTGATACCTTTGTGCAAATCGCAAACGCGCTGGACACCCCAGCGGACATTCTCCTCGCCGAGCAACTCACCGGCTCCGTCTTGGCTGCCAGCCAGGAGATAACGATGCTGCTAACAGATTGCAGCGATTATGAGCGGTTGGTCATCACCGACACGGTAACGGCAATAAAATCATCGCTGCGCGAACATAAATTAGTCCTGACGCACACGGCCGGATAACAATTATAGCGCACTTTGCCGAGGACACAATCGACCGGGAGTCATCGTATTGACTGCTGGTTTATTTCTGCATGGTTCATAGTGAATATATTTTTAAAAAAGTGATTATGTTTTCTATGTGTCCAAGATTTCGGGCAGAAAGGGCTGATATAATAGATGCGAAAAGGCGGTGATCCAAATGATTTATTTTACTGGGGACATTCACGGCTCGGCCTCAGAGGTCGTGCGGTTCTGTAAGCGGTTCAATCTGACGGCTACCGATATCGTTGTTATCCTCGGTGATGTGGGAGCCAACTTCTGCCTTGATGAGCGTGACATAGCGATGAAAACGGCGCTCTGCCGCCTTGAGCCGACGATTCTATGTATCCATGGAAATCATGAAATAAGACCGGCCAACATCCCGACCTATATCATGAAGGACTGGAACGGCGGCACGGTCTGGTTTGAGGAGGCGTTCCCCAATATCCTGTTTGCGCGGGATGGCGACATCTATGAGCTGGAAGGGCTTGAATATCTCGTCATCGGTGGAGCATACAGCGTGGACAAGTTCTACCGGCTTTCGCGCGGGTACGGCTGGTGGGAGGATGAACAGCCTTCAGACGAGATCAAGGCGTAGGTGGAGAAGCAGGTTGCGGAGAAGCACTTTGACGTGATCCTCTCGAATACCTGCCCTTTCAAGTATGAGCCGACAGAGGTATTCCTCCCCGTGATTGACCAGAGCACCGTGGATACCAGCACCGAACACTGGCTTGACAAGATCGAAGAAGCGGTCAATTACAAGGCGTGGTTTTGCGGGCATTGGCACATTGATAAGCGCATTGACAAGATTCACTTCCTCTATCGTGGGTTTGAATCCGCTGAACAGTTCGATGCGGAAGTGAATGCGGTTCATGTGGAATAGATCCAAGAACTCCTTCTATAATCGAAAAAAATGGTTGTATTCTATGGAGTGATCTATAGAGAGCTAAATCTTAGGCCGCTCCCACCAGAAAAACATGATTTTTCAGCCGTAAAAGCCGCATGATTCTATTTTGATACATTGTGTTCACGTACTTGTCGAGAGAAATAAAAACGCAGCCGTTTGGCTGATGTTGTCGTAAATGGGAAAGAAATGGTATAATAAAATTATTGTTGGGAGGGATGTACAATGAAACGATTTTTGATGATATTTGCGGTTGTCTTCATACTTTTTGAAGGCACGCTTGTTTGCAGAGCCGAACAGAATATAAATGTAGTACCGAAAGAAGAATACGACCGAGTAGTCGGAACCTTACATGTAACGGTTGATGAAAAGGAGCACGAGATTCGTTCTCTGATTGAGGAAAATCGGATTAATCAGCAGCGTTTGGATCAGATGCACTCCATATATGGAACATGGACAACGATTATAGCGGTGCTATTCGCTCTTTTTGGCGTTGCTTTACCGATTGCTTTGCCATATATCATCACCAGTGGCAACAATAAAAAAGTCGAAGCCCTCAAAGACCAATTGCTCAAAGAACTGGATTTGCAAAAAGAGAGAAACCTAATGGTAAACAATGCTTTGGCATTAGCTTCGGCCGGAGAGTATAACATAGCCTGTGATTGCTTGAAGCGGGTGCGAAATCTGTATCCAGATGACCCCTCTTTGGATGTTTACATAGCAAACTACTCGTTTCGGGAACTGGACAAGGTTATTAACAGCCCTAGTTTATGTGAGCAGGAAAAAGTGGATAGAATCCGGGAAAACCGTGAACAGATTGAAGCGGCAATTGTATGTTACCTGAAGGTTTCAAATTATGACGGGATTTATGAAAAGTTGATGGTCGGAAATGTATTCCCTAAAAGTTTTATCCATGAGTTGAATTTTATGATTTGGTGGCTGTATGAAATCCGGGTCAGTATGTCTTATTTTGATATTGTGAAATATTGCAAAGAGATTCTCGCCGTTATAGAAAAAGAATTGAGCCTTTCTGATCGAGAAGAATTGTTCGATCTGGATCAGACTCACGTGTTTGTCATGATTTACAAGCAAGTCTGTTACCTAATCGCCAGACTCTACAGCGAGAACCATCATTGTAAAACAGGGGAAGCGCTGGAATGGGTAATCCGGCTGATGAAAGCGGACTGCTTTCTGCAGGACGAGCGAATGCTTCAAGAATGTGAAGCGCTACTGGAAGTTTGTACTGCCCAATGATCCAGCAAGGACCGTTCATGGTGTTGGAGCGGCTCGCCCCGTTGAAGACAATGTCTACATCCATGTCTTTTGGATTTTTGCATAGCTAACCGGATCAGCCACCAGAAACCGTCCGTCGCTCGTCACGCCTCGTAGCACGATGAAATGGCCCGAGGTGGTGAAGTGCCCCGGTCTCATAATGACACGTTTCATAAGTAATGATGGGGCTCTGTTCTCCAGGCATAAAGGGACAAAAATACTGGCACAGGATCTTCCAAAATGGTACATATACGGGCGGCACTACAAATGCTGAGGCTAAGAAGCACGGTCTTGCGTATCAGGAAATCCAGTATATAATCTAAAATATCTTTTCTGCCCACCCTTGATGTTCGCTTGTTTTGTCATAAAATCACGGTTAGGCTCATCTAAAAACGGCAAGCTAAATCCGCAAACCATTGAGA
>DALYYK010000022.1:12240-14322 GCA_031983305.1 Candidatus Fimivivens sp.
AGAATAAAGGCTTTTCGGCTATTATCTCAATCGCTGCAACCCGCCATGAAAAACCGTTTTGGAATGAGAAATTCCAAAGCGGTTTTCTTTGTATTCAAAGATTTTTTTGTGATTTATCGCATCTTTAACGCACAAGGCAAAAATAAGATTCTATTTTAGGGCCCGCTTAGGAATAAGAATCTAGGCGGGTTTCTTTTTATTCTTCCACTGAATTTGCCTTTGATCATTCAGCGCAGTAATAGCCGCGTGGTTTTCCGCGCTGCTTCATAGGCCGGTAGACAGACGCCATATGTGCGTCGTATCAAGAAACCAAGGCAGCATGAAAACCTTATCAGGAGGGCCTTTTATGCTGTCATGTCCGTTGGTGCGCCCCCTTGTCAAATATTGCATTTTATAATAGAATATGATAAAGAATACTACAATCACTACCAGATAATGATGGGATATCCGACCGAATGTCGGGCGGCGAATGCGCGTTTAAAACACGGTGTACGAAGCATCCGCGCTATCAAAGCAGTAATAAGTAGCGGATGTTGATGATATCATAATGGCGAACTGCACACTTCGGCTTGTCGAATTTTGCAGCAAATGTCCTTATTAGAAAGTGGAGACAACAGGATGCGCGATGGATTGGATGAACAGCCAAGATATTATTTCTCAGCTAAGCTCAAAAGACAGCTTGCTCGTATACCGCAATACCCCCTGACCGTTATTGAGGCGCCCTCCGGTTTTGGCAAGACCACGGCAATCAGAGAATATTTCAAAGAGAATCTTCCTCCCAAGGCCTGTGAATATTGGTACACCTGTCTGGGCGAGTCGGCCTCGACGGCGTGGATGGGTATTTGCGAGCTGTTCTCAAACGTCAATGACAGGGTGGCGCAGGATCTGAGAAAGCTGAAGATGCCCACAATGGACACGCTGTTTTACATGGCGTCCTATCTGCGAAATATCCGCTGCCATACCGAGACCTATATCGTCATCGACAATTATCAGCGCGTTGACTGCGATATTCCGCGCGAGCTCATCAATGTTTTTTCGATGCACGGAAACCCTAATTTACATATTATCTTTATCACCCAGCAGCTCGACGCTTTCCAGCAGCTTTCAATTTGCAACGATAATGTGCACGTCATTGGCGCGTCAGCCTTTTTCTTTGACCGGGACGGCATCTCAAGCCTGTTTCGGATGAAGGGGCTGCGCCTGACCGACGACGAGCGTGAGAAAATATTTTTAAGCACCGAGGGCTGGGTGGCGGCCATCCGCCTGCAAATGATCAGCCTACTCGAAACAGGCTCATTGACCCTTGCCGCCGATATTGAGCAACTGGTCGAAAACGCCATCTGGAACCACCTTGATCCCATCGAAAAAGACTTTCTGCTGTCGGTTTCGGTATTGGATAATTTCACAATCCGTCAGGCGACGATTATGCTGGGGCAGGATGCGCTGTCGGACAAAATTCACGAGCTGCTCAGAAACAATGACTTTATCAGATATCTGGCCGATAAGCGTGTTTATAACATCCACAGCATTCTGCTCGATTATCTGAGAAACCGCTTTCATAATCAAACGTCTGAGAATTATCAACATCGCATCTGGCAAAAGGCGGGAGAGGCCTGTGCGGCCAGCCTGCAATACTGTCCCGCCGCTGAGTTCTATTATAAAGTTAAGAATTTTGACGCTATTCTGTCGCTGCCCTTCACGCTGGAATATTTGAGCGCGCAAAAAGAAAAATACCAGGCGGGATTTTGCGCCGCGCTGATTGGAGAGAGCCCGGACGATATATTGTGCAGGCACCCTTTTACCATGATCATCTTTGGCTATATGGCGCTGATGAATGGCCGTTACGACGAATATCAAAAGCTGAACGGGCTTCTGTGCCGGGTCATTCAAAGCGGCACGGGCCACAGCCGGGAACAGCTGCGGAAAATAAGCGGTGAATATGCGCTTTTAGAGATGCTGGGTGCGTTTAACGATATCGCCAAGATGCAAGAGAACCAAAACAAATATTGGGCGCTTTTGGGTGTGGCCACCGATACGATTCAGGCGAGCAGTCCCTGGCTTTTTGGCAGCGTCTCGGTGCTC